>JANOKR010000454.1:0-3095 GCA_031419315.1 Betaproteobacteria bacterium | reverse complement strand
TGCCGCAGAGCACGCTCAAGCTGGCGCAGGCCGCCGACGCGATCCGCTGTGGCGCCGTCGGCGACTGGAAGTACGACCAGCTCGAACGCGCGCTGCGCCCCGAACAAGCCATCCTGGGGCTGCGCAAGCACCTCGGGCTGTTTGCCAACTTCCGCCCGGCGATCTGCTATGAGCAGCTCACCCACGCGTCGAGCCTGAAGCCCGAACTCGTCGCGGGTTTGGACATCTTGATCATCCGCGAGCTCACCGGCGATATCTATTTTGGCCAGCCACGCGGCCGCCGCATGGCGACCGACGGCCACTTCCCTGGCGCCGAAGAAGCCTTCGACACGATGCGCTACAGCCGCCCGGAGATCGAGCGCATCGCGCATGTGGCTTTCCAGGCCGCACAAAAACGCAGCCAGCGCGTGACGAGTGTCGACAAGGCGAATGTGCTGGAGACGTTCCAGTTCTGGAAAGACGTCGTCACCGAGGTGCATGCGCAGTACCCGGATATCGAGCTCGACCATATGTACGTCGACAACGCGGCGATGCAGCTGGTGCGCGCGCCGAAGAAGTTTGACGTGATTGTTACCGGTAACATGTTCGGCGATATCCTTTCGGATGAAGCGGCGATGCTGACCGGCTCGATCGGCATGCTGCCGTCGGGCTCGATGGACAAAGCCGGCAAGGGCCTCTACGAACCGAGCCACGGCAGCGCGCCCGATATCGCCGGCAAGGATCTTGCAAACCCGCTGGCTACAATCTTGTCTGCCGCCATGATGCTCCGCTACACCCTCAACCAGCCCCAAGCTGCCGACCGCATCGAGTCGGCGGTGAAGTCGGTGCTGTCTGCCGGGTTGCGCACGGCCGACATCTGGAGCGAAGGCACGCAGCGGGTGGGCACCCGTGCGATGGGCGATGCCGTGGTCGCTGCGCTGGCTTCCAAAACCAGCACCGACACGACCGGCACCGCGACCACCAAAACGATTACCACCAAGAGCTAGAAGCTCTCGGATCGTCTCGCCCCACCTCATGGACCCCGGCGATACGCGCCGAGGCAACGCCGGGGTCCGGATCAGCGACGAATAAAGGTAGCAACAAAATGGCACTCACAGGATTGGTTGGCTGGCGCGGCATGGTCGGCTCGGTATTGCTGGACCGGATGCAGGCCGAGGGCGATTTTTCGCTCATCGAGCCGATATTCTTCAGCACCTCCAACGTCGGCGGCGCCGCCCCGCCGATGGCGAAGAACGAGCACAAGCTCTTCGACGCCCACGACATCAACGCGCTCAAGCGCTGCGAAATCATCATCACCGCGCAGGGCGGCGAATACACCAAGTTGGTCTACCCGCAGCTGCGTGCTGCCGGCTGGCAGGGCTACTGGATCGACGCCGCCAAGACCCTGCGCATGAACGACGACGCGGTGATCATCCTGGACCCGGTGAACCTGGATGTCATCAAGGCGGCGCTGGCGCGTGGTGTGCGCGACTTCATCGGCGGCAACTGCACCGTGAGCTGCATGTTGATGGGTGTCGGCTCATTGTTCAAGGCCGACCTCGTCGAGTGGATGAGCTGCACCACCTACCAGGCCGCCAGCGGTGGCGGCGCGCAGCATATGCGCGAGCTGTTGACGCAATACGGCACGCTCAACGCGTCGGAGCGCGCGCTCCTCGACAACCCCGCCAGCGCGATCCTCGAGATCGACCGCCAGGTGGCCGCCACGCAACGTGGCCTGTCGGCGACGGAGACGGCGAACTTCGGCGTCCCACTGGGCGGCAGCCTGATCCCGTGGATCGACAGTGACCGCGGCGACGGCACCAGCCTCGAAGAATGGAAGTGCGGCGCCGAGACGAACAAGATCCTCGGCCGTGTCCCCGGTTTTGGCTCGGCGCCGACACCGATCGATTCACTCTGCGTGCGTGTCGGCGCGATGCGCTGCCACAGCCAGGCGCTGACGATCAAGCTCAAACGCGATGTGCCGCTGGCCGACATCGAAGGCCTGATCGCGAACGACAACGGCTGGGTCAAGCTGGTGCCGAATACGCGCGAAGCGACGATGCAGCGGCTCACGCCAGTGGCCGTGACCGGCACCATGGACATCCCGGTCGGGCGCCTGCGCAAACTCGCGATGGGGCCGCAGTACCTCGGCGCCTTCACGATCGGCGACCAGCTTTTGTGGGGTGCCGCCGAGCCACTCCGCCGGATGTTGCGCATCCTGTTGGCCGACTGAAGGCGCATCCCGGCGTTGCCCCGGCACAACGAGCAGGCCTGCGGCGGAGAAACAGGGCGTTTCCAGCGCAAACGTCAGCCTTTGCATGAGCTTGTAAGCCTATATGCTTGATGCTATTGTGATTTCCTGCCCCACGGCCCAGTCGCGCGTAGTTGCGACCGGGCGCTGATCGCGGGCGCCGGATCGACCGGGAGCAGCCTTGAAATATCGCGCATTCACCGCCACGCGGTTTGCATTGACCTTAGCTGCTGTGGCGGCCCTGGCGGCGCTCGGCGGCAACGCCTGGGCTCTTGGCCTGGGCCGCTTGAGCGTGCAGTCGGCGCTCGGTGAAACACTCAAAGCCGAGATCGACGTCACCAGCATGACGCCCGAAGAGGCGTCGTCACTGAACGTGCGCGTCGCGCCGGCCGACGCTTATCGAGCCGCCGGTGTTGACTACAACGCGGTGCTGACCAGCACCCAGGCCGTGCTTGCACGCCGTGCCGACGGCCGCCCGTATATCCGGCTGACCAGTGACCGCGCCGTGGTCGAACCCTTTGTGGATGTCATTCTCGAAGTCAGCTGGGCGTCGGGCCGGCTGGTGCGCGAATACACCTTGTTGATGGACCCGCCGCGGGTGGCCGCTGCGCCGGCCGCGCCAGTCGCGCCAGTCGCCGCGGCGGCCGCTCCGGCGCCGTCGGCCGAGCCGGCACCGGCACCAGCGATGGCCGCAGCGCCGCCCGCACCCCGCGCGCCAGCACCGGCACGCGAACTGCGCCAGCCGGCGGCGGCCCCGTCCGTTGCCACAACACCCGCTGCACCGTCGGCACCTGCGGCAGCGACCAAGCCCGCGCAGCCGTCGGACTACAGGGTTAGAAGCGGCGATACGCTCAGCGGCATTGCC
>JANOKR010000453.1:0-20159 GCA_031419315.1 Betaproteobacteria bacterium | reverse complement strand
ACCGCGGCAGGCCACCGACATCACCCACCCACTGGCTGGACAGCCCGGTGCCGTTGGCGGTGACCCAGACGTGCCCGCCGCGGCACGATACGCCGCGCTGGTGGCGACGAGGTTCGTTTGCCGATAAGGTGTGGCGTTAGCGCTGTCGACCCACAAACACAGGCTGACGATTGCCATCAGCATCGCCGCCGATTCGACGGCGCTGTGAAACCAACCCGCGCGACGCGGCAGGCCGCCGGGCCAGCGGCGGCTGTTGTGAACGCGGCGTGGCGTGGCAGCGGTGGGTGGAACCGGGCGGCGCAAGTCGGCCATTTGTCGTACTCCTGTGGGCAGGGGCACGGGCTGGCTCAGCGCGGGGCTTGGCTGGCTGGTGCATGACTTCCCGGCCGGAACCCGGCACGGGGAAGGGGTGGGTTATTTCGTCAGGATCAATTTGTCCTGCGCCGTCAGGCGCAGCCGGTAGGCCGCGCCCCGGTGCGAAATGATCAGCTCGCAGCGGCCGTCGAGCAGGTCGGTGCTGCTGAGCACCCGCGGCGGCTGCAACTGCGGTGGTGGGCGTGGCTGGTGCGGTACCGGCGGCTTGGGGTCCTGGTGCGTCGGGGCATGCTTTGACGTCTCGTGCATGCCCGCATCATAGATGCGAATGATTCGTATTTGCAAATACTTGACTGTGGATCAAGGCATTCTTCGGATCCGCGCAGGCGCACTTGCGGGGATGGTCGGGTTGGCAGCGATGTAGGCGTCGAAAGCGTCGATATCCATCGCCCCGGTGCGCCGCTCGCTGCCGTCCTTGAGCGCCACAAAACTGTCGCCGCCGGCCGCCAGAAAACTGTTTACCGTGACGCGCAACCTGTCAGCTGCGCCGATCACGCGCCCATCCAGCGTCAGGCTGCCCGGCAGCACCCGCTGGCCGACCGGCCTGGCCGCGTCCCAGGCATAACTGAAGCCCCGCGAGACTTGCAGGATGCGCGGCCGCGGCTGGTTCAGCCATTGCTGCTCGAGCACCTGCACCAGTTGCGCGCCGGTGAGCGTCATCGTGACCAGGTTGTTGTAGAAGGGTTGCACCGCAAAGAGGTCTTCGTAGCGCACGCTGCCGTCAGCTCGCGGCTGCAGCGCGGCGCGCAGGCCGCCGGGGTTCATCAACGCGATTTGCGCACCACCATCGGCCGCGGCGCGGGTCGCCGCCAGTTGTGCATCGGCGACGACCTGGCCGATCGGGATCTCGCCATTCGGCGCTTCATCACGCGACAGCGGCGCGGCCAGACGCCCGACCAGGCGCTGCGCAAGCGGCGCCGAGAGCTGCTCGTAGATCGCGATCAACTGGGTCTGTGCCGGGTCTTTGGCGTAGCGGTCGTTGCGCACGATCAGGTTATTGGCCTGGCTCGACATCACATCGCCCGTCTTCGGGTCGAGCACGAGGTCGATCTCGGTGACGATGGTGCCGAACTTGTCGGCGCTGGTGACCAGGCGGCCGTCGATGCGGCAGTTGTACGCTCGGTGGGTGTGGCCACTGACGACGAGGTCAACCGCCTTGTCGAGTTTTTTCACGATGTCGACGATCGGGCCGCTGATCCCCGGGCATTCGTTGTAGTCGCCGGTGGGCAAACCACCTTCGTGGATCAATACGACGATGGCCTCGATGCCCTGGCGCTTGAGTTCAGGCACCAGTTCGTTGACAGTCTGCGCTTCGTCGCGGAAGGTCAAGCCGGCGACGCCCGAAGGGACCACGATATTTGGCGTGTCTTTCAGCGTCAGGCCGATAAAGGCCACCGGGATGCCGCCAAAACGCTTGACGTGGTACGCCGGCAGCAACGGCTTGCCGGTGCGTGTATCGATCGTGCTCGCGGCGAGGTATTTGAAGCTCGCGCCGGCAAAGGTTTGGGTGCCTTTGCAGCCTTCAGTCGGATGGCAGCCACCACGCTGCATGCGCAGCAGTTCGGCGCCGCCGCGGTCAAACTCGTGGTTGCCCACCGCGGTCACTTCAAGCCCCATCAGGCCCAGAGATTCGATCGTCGGCTCGTCGCGAAACAGCGCCGACAGCAGCGGGCTGGCGCCGATCAGGTCGCCCGCGGCGACAAAGATGTGGTTCGGATTTTTGCGCCGCAATTCGGCCACCGCGGTGGCCAGAAACTCCGCGCCGCCGGCAGGCACATTGATCGTCTTGCTGGGGTCGGCCGGGTCCTTGATGCGGATGCCGCCGAGCGGCGGCTTCAAGTTGCCGTGGAAGTCGTTGATGGCCAGCACCTTGACCGCGACCGGCTCGGTCGCACGGGTCTCGGGGCGTTCGCCGATGGCGCAGCTGGCGAGCAGCAGCGCGCTGAGGGTCGCGCTGAAGATCGGGGCGAGGAGCCGGGTGGGGATCGGTACGCGAATCGATTTCATGACGGGTATGTCCGGTCAGTAGCCGGGTGCGGCGTTGCTGTCGTTGCCGGCCGATTTTGCGGCACCGCCGAGCACCGCTTCGATATCGTTGAGCAGGCTGCTGGCGCCGATGCGAAAACGCTGCGCGCTCGCGGCGCCGGAGCCCAGGATTTTTTCCACCAGCGCGATATAGACCGCCGCTTCGGCCACCGTGCGGATGCCGCCCGAGGCCTTGAAGCCGGCGCTGCTGCCGACCGCGCCACCGGCCACGTCACCGACCACGCTACCGACCACGCCAGCGCGCGCGCTGATCACCTCCAGCATCACCTGCGCCGCGGCCAGCGTGGCGCTGGTGGCGGTCTTGCCGGTGCTTGTTTTCAGGAAGTCGGCACCGGCGTCGAGCGCAATCTCGCTGGCGCGGCGGATCAGCGCGGCATCGTGCAACTCGCCTGATTCGATGATGACCTTGAGCTTCAAACCCGGGCAGGCAGCGCGCACCGCGCGCAGCACCGCGATGCACACCGCCTCGTCACCCGCTTGCAAGGCGCGCCAGGGCAGAACGACATCGACCTCTTGCGCACCGGCAGCCACGATGGCCGCCGTATCGGCGACCGCGCTTGCGACATCGGTGCCGCCGGCGGGGAAATTTGCCACCGCGGCCACGGCCACATCAGTCGGCAGCAGCGAGCGTGCCAGCGCGGCAAACCGTGGCCGGACACACACAGCAGCCGGGCTGCCTAACGGCGAGCTTGCACGGTTACAAAGGCGCTCGATATCGGCCGGCGTGTCGGCGTCGTTCAGGCTCGTCAGGTCCAGGCAGGCGAGCGCGGTGCGGGCGGCTTTCATCGTTGCTTCGGCATCCGGTTGGCGATTCGCTTGACCACTCACTTCGGGGTTCATTCAGACCTCCAGGTCGGCGACGATCGCCTCGACCAGCGCTGCGGCGCGCACACCCGCCTGCGCCGCGTTGGCCAGCGTGTGCGCGTGGCTGAGATTCTCGTCGCTCAAGCCGCAGCCCATATTCGTCAACATCGAAATCGCCAGCACGCGCAGGCCGGCATGGCGCGCGATGATCGTCTCCGGCACGGTGCTCATGCCGACTGCCTGCGCGCCGAGCAGTTGCAGCATGCGGATCTCGGCCGCGGTTTCGAACTGCGGGCCCATCTGCCAGGCATAAACGCCTTCGTGCAGCGTGATGCCGGCGCGCTGCGCGGCGGCCAGTGCGAGCGCCCGTAGCGCGGGGTCGTAAGCATCGGCCATGTTCACGAAGCGGCCGTCGGCAGGTTCGTTGAACAGCGGCGAGCGCTGCACCAGATTCAAGTGGTCGCTGATCAACATCAACGAGCCGGGTGGCATCGTGCGGCTCAGGCTGCCCGCCGCGTTGGTCTGCACCAGCACGCGGCAGCCGGCCGCAGCGAGGCTGCGCAGCGCGCCCTTCATGACATCGGCGGCACCGGTTTCGTAGGCATGTTTGCGGCCGCTCAACACCGCCGCACGGCGCCCGCCGAGCGTGCCCAGGCGCAGCAGCCCGGCATGGCCGCCGACGCCGAGCACCGGGAATGCCGGCAAGTCGCGGTAGTCGATATCGACCGCGCCCTGCACCGCAGCGGCCACCGCGCCCCAGCCGGAGCCGAGCAGCAGGGCGATCGGCGGCACGCCTTGCGCGCCGGCAGCGGCGACGATCGCGGCCGCGCTGGTGGCGACACTCGCAGCGATATTCGCCGCGACAGTTTTTTCAAGCGTCATGCTCGTGTCGCCTCCAGATGATCGGGCCCGAAACTCGCCGGCAGCAAGTCACCCAGCGTGAAAAGCGCGCGCAGCCCGCTCGCATCGACGATGAACACCGGTGTGCCGTCAGCGGCAAACTCGCGCAGCTTCTGCCGGCAGCCACCGCAGGGCGTCACCGGCTGCGCGGCTTGCGCGAACACCGCCACCGCCTGGATCTGCCGCCCGCCGGCCAGCACCATCGCCGAGATCGCCCCGGCCTCGGCACAAACGCCCTGCGGATACGCCGCATTTTCGACATTGCAGCCGGCATGGATGCGCCCCTGCTCGTCCAGCACCGCGGCGCCGACCGCAAACTTCGAATACGGCGCATACGCATGCCCACGTGCCGCGCGCGCCGCGGCGATGAGCGCGGCGGGGTCAAGATCGTTGGGGTCATGTCTTGCCATTTGCACCCTCACCGCTCCTTCACATAGGCCACGCCCAGCGCCTTCGGCGCCCGCGAGCGGCCGATGAATCCGGCGAGCAGCACCACCGTCATCACGTAAGGCAGCGCCTGGATCGCCTGCACCGGCACCGCCCCGCTGCCCAGAATTTCAGGCAGCACGGCGCCTTGCATGCGGATCGCCAGCGCGTCGAGAAAACCGAACAGCAGGCAGGCCCAGAGCGCGCCGACCGGATGCCATTTGCCGAAGATCATCGCCGCCAGCGCCATGTAGCCGCGGCCGGCGGTCATGTGCGGGATGAAGCTGGAATTCAGCGCGAGCACGAGATAAGAACCCGCCAGGCCGCAGAGCGTGCCGTTGATGGCGAGCGCCTTGTAGCGCAGCGCCAGCACCGACACACCCGCCGCATCGACCATCGCCGGGTTTTCGCCGGCCGCGCGCAGGCGCAGGCCGAAGCTGGTGCGGTAGAGCAGCCACCAGACCGCGCCGACGAGCACGAAGGACAGGTAGACCAGCAAGTTGTGGCCGGTGAAACCCAGCGCCAGCACTTGACCAATGACGGGCAGGTCGCCTAACGCTACACCCAAGCCGATGAGTTGGGCGTCCAGCCGCACCGCGGCCGGCACGGGGGGTGTCTGGCCGCCGAGCTTGAACCAGGCGATGCCGAGCACGACGCTCAAGCCCGCCACCGTCATCGTGATCGCCATCCCGGTGACGACCTGGTCGCCGCCGTGGCTGACGCAGGCAAAGCCGTGCAACATCGACAGCGCCACACCCGCCAGCACTGCGGCCAACAGGGCCAACGCGAGCGAGCCGCTGGCCGCGCCGGCAGCGCCGGCAGCAAATGCGGCGAGCAGCATCTTGCCTTCGAGGCCGAGGTCGATGACCCCGGCACGTTCGCTGATGCAGCCGGCCAGGGCGCACAGGATCAGCGGCGTCGAAACCCGCAGCGTCGATGCGAGCAGCGTGCCGATGGCTATTTCATCCATGCGCTGTCTCATCCATGCGCCAACTCCGCCATGCGCGTCACCCGCCCTGCGCCACTGTAGCCGGCCGCGCCGCATAGCGCGCATGCAGCCGCCCGAACATCGGCGCCGCGACTCGCGCCATCGCGCCGGCAAAAAGCACGATCAGGCCTTGCAGCGTGAAGACCATATCGCGGCTGAAGCCGGGGATCTCGAAAGCGAGTTCGGCGCCACCCTGGTACAGCGCGCCAAAGAGCAGGGCCGCGAGCACCACGCCGACCGGATGGTTGCGCCCGATCAGACTCACCGCGATGCCGGCGACACCCGCACCGGCAGTGAAATCCTGCAAGAGTTTGTTGTGCGCGCCGGCGATTTCGTTGATGCCGACGAGGCCGGCCAGCGCGCCAGAAATCATCATCGACACCATCACCTGCCGCTTGGGCGAAATGCCGCCGTAATGTGCCGCCTCGGGGGCGAAGCCGACCGCGCGCAGCGCGTAGCCCGAGCGCGAGCGCCAGAGCACGAAGTACACCGCCACCGCAGCGGCCACCGCGATCAACACGGTCAGGTTCAGCGGCGTGCGCGGCCAGTCGATGCCTAACGCCAGAAACAAGTCGTGCACGCCCGGCATCTGCGCATTCGGCCCGAAGGTGCGCGTCTCGGGCGACATATTGCCGGGCTCCTTGAGCACGTCGACAAGCAGATAAATCAGGATCGCCGAGGCGATGAAATTGAACATGATCGTGGTGATCACGATATGGCTGCCGCGCCAGGCTTGCAAAGCCGCCGGCACCGCTGCCCAGGCCAGCCCGAAGAGCACCGCGGCGATGACCATCAGCGGCAGCATCAACCACGCCGGCAGCACCGGCGCCCAGGCCAGCGCGGCCAGGCCGGCACCCAGGCCGCCCATCATCGCCTGGCCTTCGCCGCCGATATTGAAGAGGCCGCCGTGGAAGGCCACCGCCACTGCCAGGCCGGTGAAGACAAAGGTGGTTGCGTAATAGAGCGTGTAGCTTAGCCCTGAGCGGCTGCCAAACGCGCCCTTGATCAACAGTGCCAGCACCTGCCAGGGGTCCAGCCCGGCGATGGTGACGACCAGGCCCGAGACCAGCAGCGCCAGCATCAGGTTGAAGACCGGCAGGACGACGACGTCGATCCAGCGCGGCAGCTCGCCGGATTGAGTCACTGGGGCTCCCCGCTCGCCGGGTACGGCGCGCGACCCTCCGGGAGGGTCGGGCCTGGCTTGGGGCGGCCCGGCGCGGCGGCCCGCTCCGGCCATGAGCATCGGCCGAGTGTCATGCAGCCGCCGTCTCGGCGCCCCCCATCAGGCGGCCGAGCGTGCGTTCGTTGCAAGCGTCGATCGGCAACTCGCCGGCGATGCGCCCGGCGTTCATCACGATGACGCGGTCGGCCAGGGCCAGGATCTCGTCGAGCTCCGACGACACCACCAGCACGGCACCGCCGGCGTCGCGCATCGCGCGCAGGCGGCCGTGGATGAACTCGATCGCGCCGATGTCCACGCCACGCGTCGGCTGGCCGACAAGCAGCACTCGTGGCTGCGGCAAGGCCTCGCGTGCGAGCACCAGTTTTTGCTGGTTGCCGCCGGAAAAATTGGCCGAGCGCAGTTGGGCGTTGCGCGGGCGCACGTCGTAGCGCTCCATCATTGCCGCGGTGTCGCCTTGCATCGCCGCCTGGCGCATGAAGCCGCCGCGGCAGTAGCGCGCCAGCGCCTGGTAACCCAGCACGGCCGATTCCCAGGCCGCAAAAGGCAAGACCAGACCCCGCCGATGGCGGTCTTCTGGCACATGCGCGATGTGCAGCTCACGTGCCACGTTAGGCGTCAACCAGCGACGCGGCTCGAAGCGCCGGCTGGCGCCGCCTTCGGTGTTGATTTCAAGCCGGCCCTGGGCCGGCGCGCGCATGCCGGCCAGCATGTCGAGCAGCTCGCTCTGGCCGTTGCCCGAGACCCCGGCGATGCCGACGATCTCGCCGGCGTGCAGGGTCAGTGAGACGCCGTCCAAGCGCGCGACGCCGAGTTCGTCGCGCCAGCGCAGCCCGGCCGCGGTGAGCAGTGCGGGACCGGGCCGCGGCGCTGCACCCGCACCCGCACCCGCACCTGCACCTGCACCTGCGTTCGAACCCGCAGCGGCCTCGGCGCGCCCGATCTGCACCCGGCGCCCGACCATCGCCTGCGCGAGCGCATCGATGTCCGTATCGGCGGTGCGCGTGTCAAGCACCACGGCACCCTGGCGCATCACCGTCACAGCGTCGGTCAAGGCCATGATTTCCTGGAGCTTGTGGGTGATCAGCAGGATCGTCGTGCCGCGCTCGCGAAGGCTGCGCAGGGTCACAAAGAGCGCTTCAGTTTCCTGCGGCGTCAGCACCGCAGTCGGCTCGTCGAGGATCAGGATGCGCGCGCCGCGGTACAGCGCCTTGAGGATCTCCAGGCGCTGGCGTTCGCCGACCGGCAGATCTTCGACGCCTAAATCCAGGCGCACCTGCAGGCCGGTGCTGTGCATCAGCTTGTCGAGCGCGGCGCGGACCTGCGCACGCGCGCTGTTCAGGCGCCAGTCGGGCTCGGCGCCGAGCATCACGTTGTCCAGCGCCGAGAGCGTGTCAACGAGCATGAAATGCTGGTGCACCATGCCGATGCCCAATGCGATCGCCTCGCGCGAGCCGGGGATCTGAGCCGGCTTGCCGTGGACTTCGATCTCGCCGCTGTCGGCCTGATAAAAGCCGTACAGGATCGACATCAACGTGGACTTGCCGGCGCCGTTTTCACCGACGATGCCATGCACCGTGCCGGCGGCGACGCTCAGATCCACCGCGCGGTTGGCGTGCACCGCGCCGAAGCGCTTGTCGATCCGCCGCATGCGGACGGCGGCGGGAGCGGGCACCTCCGGGCCAGGCGCCGGGCCGCCCCAAGCCGGCCCGGACCCCCGCGGGGGGTCGGCGGCCGTATCCGGCCGGCAGGGGGCTGTCATTCACTTACACGCGTTGCCGGCCATGTAGTCGATGACCTTGATCTTGCCGGCGATGATGTCGGCCTTGGCGGCGTCGACCTTGGTTTTCATATCCGCCGTCACCAGCTTGGCGTTGTGCTGGTCGAGTGCGTAATCGACGCCGCCTTCTTTCAGGCCGAGCGAGCTGACACCTGGCTTGGTGCCCTTGAAGGCGTTGAAGACTGCCGTGTCGACACGTTTGACCATCGAGGTCAGCATCGTGCCCGGGTGCAAATGGTTCTGATTGCTGTCGACGCCGATGGCGAGCTTGCCGGCGTCCTTGGCCGCCTGGTAAACACCGACGCCAGTGCCGCCAGCGGCAGCGAAAACGACGTCGACACCCTTGGCAAATTGCGACTTGGCGATCTCACCACCGCGCGCCGGGTCGCCCCAGGCGGCGGGTGTGGTGCCGGTCATCGCGGCGCTGACCTCGACCTTCGGGTTGGCAAATTTCGCGCCCTGTTCGTAGCCGCACTGGAAGCGCCGGATGAGCGGGATATCCATGCCGCCGACAAAACCGACCTTGCCGGTTTTGCTGGCCATCGCGGCCATCATGCCGACCAGGAAACTGCCCTCTTGTTCCTTGAACACCACCGACTGCACGTTGGGCAGGTCGACGACGAAGTCGATGATCGAAACTGCAGCTTCGGGAATTCTTTCGCCGCTTTTTCGACCGACGCGCCCTGCGCGAAGCCGATGCCGACGACCGGCGTCGCGCCGCGTTCGGCCATGCGCCGCACGGCCTGGTCACGCTGGGTGGCGTTGGCAACTTCGAAGTCGAGATAGGTCTTGCCGGACTCTTTTTTCCAGCGCTCGGCACCGGCGTAAGCGGCTTCGTTGAAGGACTTGTCAAATTTGCCGCCCATGTCGTAGATGACGGCGGGTTCGGCATGCGCTGTCGCGGCGGCCAAGGCGGTCAGCACAAACAGCGCGGTCTGGCGGGCAGGGGCAAAAGTCGTTGGGGACATCGTCGGACTCCGGGTTGATCGGTGCGCGGCAGGATAACAAGACTCGCACCCGGCGCGCTACCGTGCTCGCCCGCGGAGTTTCCCGCTGCTGGCCTGGTCTCGCACCGCGCCACGTGCCATGCCAGGCGTCATTCCGATTGCCAGGCCAGGCACCAGCCGATCCACCGCGATCTACCATCGGGCAATGAGCACGCAACCCGCCCTTGCATCCGGGACTGATTTGCCAGCAGCGGCCCGCGCCCTGCCCAAGGTACTGCTGCACGAACACCTTGACGGCGGCTTGCGCGTGGCGACCCTGCTCGAGCTGATGCGCGAGCGCGGCATGGTCTCGCCGGCCAAAACCGAAGCCGAACTCTCAGCCTGGTTCGATGCGCGAGTGAGTTCGTACACCCATGCCGGCAGCCTGGTTGAATTTTTGCGCGGCTTTGCGCTCACCGTCGCCGCGATGGCCTCAGCCGCGGCGCTGCGTCGCGTGGCATTTGAGGCCGCCGAAGATGCGCTCGCCGACGGCTGCGTGCTGGCCGAGTTCCGCATTGCGCCGCTGCTGTTTGAAGAACATGGTGTCAGCGGCGAAGCGGCCGTCGAAGCGCTCGTC
The DNA here is from genome assembly GCA_031419315.1 of Betaproteobacteria bacterium. Lineage (GTDB taxonomy): Bacteria > Pseudomonadota > Gammaproteobacteria > Burkholderiales > Burkholderiaceae_C > Rubrivivax. The sequence continues at coordinate 10,097 of JANOKR010000453.1, read as the reverse complement.
GAAGGCCTGTCCCAAAGTACGCTGCCAAGTGGCTTGATCGTCTGCGCGATGCGCCATCTGCCGCCGGCCGAGACCGAACGTGCGGCACGGCTGGCGCTGGCCTACCAGGGCCGCGGCGTGATCGCTTTTGACCTCGCCGGCGCCGAACTCGGCCACCCGCCGGCAGAACATGCCGCGGCGCTGAAACTCGTGCGGGACGCCGGCCTGCCGATCACCCTGCATGCCGGCGAGGCCGATGTCGCCGAGCGGGTCGTCGAGGCCGCTCGTGCTGGCGCCGCGCGCATTGGCCACGGCGTGCGGCTGGCCGACGCGCTCAACGACCCGGCCCGCCGCGCGCTCGTCGACGAGATCGTTCAGCGCGGTGCGCACCTCGAAATCTGCCCGACGAGCAATGTGCATACCGGCGCCGCGGCGTCGATCGCCGCGCACCCGATCACGGCGCTGTGGCGCGCCGGTGTGTCCTTGAGCTTCCACACCGACAACCGGCTGATGTCACGCGTTAGCCATTCCGATGAGGCCGCCGCGCTGCTGCGCGAGACGGCGCTGACGATCGACGATCTGCGGCGCATGGGCCTGGCCGCCGCCGAACATTCGTTTCTCGGCGCCGAGGCACGGGCAAAGGCGCAGGCTGCACTGAACGCGGCGGGCTGAGAGTCAGCAGGCAGACTCTCAGCGGCAGGTGTTGGCCACCGTGAAGTCGATCACCTTGATGCGCCCGGCAATGATGTCGGCCTTGGCCGCGTCGACCTTGGACTTCATCGCCGCGCTGACCAGGCGGCTGTTGTTGTTGTCCATCGCGTAGTCGAGCGCACCTTCTTTCAAGCCCAGCGCGGTGATGCCTGGCTTGACGCTGTTGAAGGCGCTGCTCACCGCGAGATCGACCCGCTTGACCATCGACGTGAGCACGCTGCCGGGGTGCAGGTGGTTCTGGTTGCTGTCAACGCCGATCGACAGTTTGCCGGCATCCTTGGCAGCTTGCATGATGCCCAAGCCGGTGCTGCCGGCGGCGGCAAACACGACGTCGACGCCTTGTGCGATCTGCGCCTTGGTCAGCTCGGCGCCCCGCGCCGGGTCGGTCCAGGCCGCCGGCGTGCTGCCGCTCATCGCCGACATCAGTTCGATCTTCGGGTTGGCATAACGCGCGCCTTGTTCGTAGCCGCAGAGAAATTTGCGCACCAGCGGGATGTCCATGCCGCCAACAAAACCGACCTTGCCGGTTTTGCTGGCCATCGCCGCGAGCATGCCGACGAGGAACGAGCCTTCATGTTCGCGGTAGACAAAACTCTGCACATTCGGCAGATCGACCACCGCATCGATGATCGCAAATTGGGTTTTCGGAAACTCGCGCGCGACACGTTCGATGCTCGCCATCTGCGGGAAGCCGATGCCGACCACCGGGTTCGCACCGCGTTCTGCAAAGCGCCGCGCCGCCTGCTCGCGCTGCGCGGCGTTCGTGACCTCGAACTCGAGATAAGGTTTGCCGGACTGCTTTTTCCAGGCCTCGGCGCCGTCAAAAGCGGCCTGGTTAAAACTGCGGTCGAACTTGCCGCCGAGCTCGAAGATCACCGCCGGCTGGGCAGCTGAGGCGGCGGCGAGCGCACAGCCGGCCAAGCCCGCCAGACCGCGCACAGCCCAGCGGCCAGACCGCCGACCCGAGGAAACCGCCGCCATCTCAGAAGTTGGCGCGGAACTGCGCACCAAAGGTCCGCGGCTCGTTGATGAAGCCGGTCAGGTTGTTGAAGTCGATGCCGCCGACAACGCGGATCTGGTTCGCCACGTTGCGCACAAACGCCGCCGCTTCGTATTTGCCGTTGCCCCACTGATAACCCGCGCGAACACCGCCTTCGAGCAGCGCCTTGCCGGTGTATTCGGTCGCTTCGTAGAGGAAGAAGTTGATCTTGCTGCGGTAGGCCCAGTCGGTGAGCACAAACCATTCGCCGCCGCTGGCCGACGGCACGCCGTAACGCGCGCTGAAATTGAGCACCATCTCAGGCGCCTGTGGCAGCGGGTTGCCGTTGATGCTGACGGTGGGCGAGAACTTGCCGATGCCGGGGTTGGCCGGCGCGGTGATCGGGTCGAGCACGGTGCAGCCGTTGCCGCAGGCGTCGATGCGCAGGCCGGCGTCCTTGATCTTGGTCTTGTTCACACTGCCGCCAAAAGTAACCATCAGGCCTTCGCCGACGATGGCCTGGAAGTCGAACTCGACACCCGAGCCCACGGTCTTGTCGGCATTCACGAGCTGGTTGAAATTGGCTGCGCCGCCGACCGCCGTGAGCTGCTGGTCCTTGACCGTGTACTGGAAGACGCTGAACGACATCCGCGCGCGGCGGTCGAAGAGGTCGGACTTCACGCCGGCTTCGACCGAGCGCACCTTTTCCGAATCGGCCACCGAAGGGGTGTCGCCAAAGAGCAGCCGGCCCTGGATCGACGGTGCGCGGAAGCCCGTCGCCAGGCGCGCGTAGACATTCGTGTCGCGGCTCAGTGCAAAGGTGCCGCTGAGGTCGAAGCTCGTATTCGTGGCGTCGGTAGTGGCCGTGCGCCGGCCAATGAACGGCGGGCTGAACGGCGGCGCGGTGATGCGGTCGGCGACGAAGTCTTTTTTGTCCTTGGTGTAACGCAAACCGCCGCGCAGCTTGAGCGCGTCGCTGACGTCGAAGTTGACGTTGCCAAACAGCGCCACCGCCTTGTTGTCCTGGTTCTGCGTCGCAAAACCGTTCAGCGTATTGCCGCCCACCGAGCTGTAGTTGTAGCTGTCGATGGCCAGCGACTCGTTGAAGTAGTAGACGCCAGCGAGCCACTTCATCGGGCCCGGCGCGGTCGATTCGAGGCGGAACTCCTGCGTGATCTGGCGGTGGCTGGGCATACCGTCGGCCGACTCGGCGTCAAACGGGATGAAGCCTGGGCCGAAGTTGCCGGCACCGAGAAACACCGCTCCAAACCCGCCGTCGATATCACCGCGGCTGAGCGATTTGACCTTCTCGAAGCCGGTGATCGAGTTCAGCGCCATGCCGCCCATATCCCAGCGCACCCGCAGGCTGGCGCCGGTGTTGGTGACCTTCTGGGTGTTGATGCCGTCGATCGAGATCTTGGCCGGGTCAAACCCGGCAACCAGATCGTTCGTGCCCGGGTTGATGATGTTGGCGCGGAACAGCCGCGCCGAGCCTTTCAGGTCGCGGCTGTGCAGGTTGGCCAGGATGCTCAGGTCCTTGCTCGGCGTGAACAACACTTGCGCCCGCGCGGCGTTGTCGCGATAACCCTCGAGCTCTTGAGTCGGGCCGGTGGCGACGGTGTTCTTGACCCAGTCGTCGCGGTTCTGTGATTGCAGCGAAACGCGCACCGAGGCCGTGCTCGACAGCGGCACGTTGACCGCGCCCTCAAGGTTGACCGCGCTGTGGCGGCCGACGCCGATGCTGCCGTAACCTTCAAATTTCTTGCCCGGCTTGACCGACTCGAAGCGGATCACCCCGGCCGGCGAATTGCGCCCGAAGAGCGTGCCCTGCGGGCCGCGCAAGACCTCGATGCGCTCGAGGTCGAAGATCGGGAAACCTTTCAGGATCGGGTTTTCCTGCACCACGTCGTCGAAGATCAGCGACACCGGCTGCGAAGCGTTCAGGTCGAAGTCGGTATTGCCCAGGCCGCGGATATAAAACCGCGGGAAGGCGCGGCCGAACGACGATTCGATATTCAGGCTCGGCACCCGGCCGGCGAGCATGCGGATATCTTGCCCGCCGGAGTTGATGACGTCGAGCAGCTCACCCGACAGCGAGGTCACCGAACTCGGCACGTCCTTGATGTTCTCCGGCCGGCGCTCGGCAGTGATCGTGATCGTCGTCAGCTTGCCGGCTTCGACCATGGCGACCGGCGCTGTCTGCGCCCAGGCCCCGTTGCTCAGTGACGCCAGCGCAGCGGCGGCGGCGGCGGCGAGATGGTGCAAGGCGGGGCGGTTGATGCGCTGGCTTCGGGTCATGTCGTTGTGCATACCATCTCCTGAGTCGGGTTGTTGGGGGGCTAGGCTGGCGCTGTGCGGGCCCGGCAACGCCCCCGCAAGGGGCGCGCCAGCATCGCAGCGCAGGCAGTGAAGTGTGCAGTGAAGGGTGCAACGAAGGATGCGATGATGGGCTGTGTCCGGGCGCCGCACCAGATGGTCTGCCCCCGGTTGTCGCCTGCCCGCGACGCTGCCACCGACGCCGTCACGATGTTGTCATCCGACCAAAAAGCTGCCTACGCCCACGATGGCTACCTAGTGCTGCCGGGCTTCAAACCGGCGGCCGAACTCGACGCGCTGCGCCGGCGCGCGCACCAGATCGTCGCCAACTTCGACCCGGCCCAGGGTGCGGGCATTTTTTCGACCACCGACCAGACCCACAGCGCCGACGACTGGTTTCTCGGCTCGGGCGACAAGGTGCGCTGTTTTTTCGAGGCCGAAGCCTTGGACACCCAAGGCCACCTGCGCCGCCCGCTGGCCGAGTCGATCAACAAGATCGGCCACGCGATGCACGACCTCGACCCGGTCTTCGATGCCTTTTCGCATGGGCCGGCGCTGGCCCAACTGGCTGCCGATATCGGCCTCGCGCAGCCACAAATCGTGCAGTCGATGTTCATCTTCAAGCCGCCCGGCATCGGCGGCGAGGTGGATTGGCACCAGGACGCGACCTATCTGATCACCGAGCCGATGACGGTCACCGGTTTCTGGTTCGCGCTCGAAGACGCGACCGTCAACAACGGCTGCCTGTGGGTACAGCCGGGTGGCCACCGCGGCCCGCTGCGCGAGCGCTTCATACGTGCGCCTGGCGCCGACGCAAACAGTAGAAAGGTGCGTGTTGATCGACTCGACAACACGCCCTGGCCCGGCCCTGCCGACGCGGTGCCGCTCGAAGCGCGCGCCGGCACGCTGGTCTGCTTTCACGCGCTGCTGCCGCATTACAGCGCGCCCAACCGCTCAGCGCAGTCGCGCCACGCCTACACGCTGCACGCGGTCGACGGCAGCAGCCGCTGGTCAGCGCTGAACTGGCTGCAGCGCGGCAGCGGCCTGCCGCTGCGCGGCTTCGTTTGAACGAACCACGTCCCTCAGGAACCCCGCGATGAACAACCCGCAAGTCCATGTCATCAGCCATCCGCTGGTGCAGCACAAGCTCACGCTGATGCGCGAAAAAGACCGCTCGACGAGCAGCTTCAGGCGCCTGCTCAACGAGGTCGGCATGTTGATGGCCTACGAGCTGACACGCGACATGCCGACCCAGATGATCGAAATCGAGACGCCGCTGGAGAAGATGCACAGCCCGACCATCGACGGCAAGAAGACCGTCTTCGTGGTCATCATGCGGGCCGGCGCCGGTTTTCTCGACGGCATGCTCGAGGTCGTGCCGGGCGCGCGGGTCGGCCATATCGGCCTCTACCGCGACCCCAAGACCCTGGGCGCGGTGGAGTACTACTTCAAGATGCCGCACAGCATGCACGAACGTGACGCGATCGTGCTCGACCCGATGCTGGCCACCGGCAACTCGGCCGTCGCCGCGGTGCAGCGGCTGAAAGAAACCAAGCCGAAGTCGATCCGCTTCCTGTGCCTGCTCGCCGCGCCCGAAGGCCTGAAAAACTTCCACGCCCACCACCCCGATGTGCCGGTCACGACCTGCGCCATCGACCGCAAACTCAACGACCACGGCTACATCCTGCCGGGGCTGGGGGATGCGGGGGACCGGATCTTCGGCACCAAGTAAGCGGCGAAACAAGCCACGCTTGCCAGCACCGCGTGCCGTGCGGCATGCTTGATGGCAGACGGGTCCTCGGTGGCGGTGATCCTTCATGCGAGGAGCGCCGATGCCCTACCCTGACCTGCCCGAGTTCGCCCCCACGTTGGCGCAGTTCGACAAGGACCACGAGGCCTTTGTCGCCAGCCCCAAGAGCCTGCGCACCCTGAAGTCGCTGGCGCTGTTCAGCCGCGATGTGCGTGCGCCGGGGCCGGAGGCGGTGCGCGACCCCAATGCAGCGCCCGGGGCCAGGCTGGTGCTGGACTGGCTCTCGCGTCTACCGCCGGTGCTGGTGGGCCACGACCAGGCGCCGTTCATCGACTTCGCTGCGATGGAGCCCAAGCAGCAGTCGGCCACCGTGGCCGAAGCGCTGCAAGCGTTGGCCGTCGGCGGCAAGGCTCTGCTGCTCGGTGCCGTCGGCAGCAATCCAGACACCGCCGACACCCCCGACACCGTGGCGCTTGCGGTACTGCAGCTGGCCTTCGGCGCTGACAGTGCGTCAGCCAAGCTGCGCAAGGCATTGCTCGACCCCAAAGGAGGCTGGCCCCATGAACAGCAATGGCCGATGCCCGGCGACTGGAAAGCGCCCAAGCCGGGCCTTCTGGCCGAGTTGGTGCTGTCCGGCACCTGGCGCGAATGGGTGAGCACCTTTGCCCGCTGCGGCCTGGCGGCGCAGCAGGCGCGTGACTGGTCGGCGCAGGTCCGCGGACTCGGCCGCGTCACCGGCTTGAAACCGGCCCGGGCCTGCGCTGGCCAAAAGCTGAACGTCTCGTTCGCTGACTTCGGCCCGGCCCCGGCCGCCGGCAGCGATGTCGTACTGGCTGTGCCGACCCGCAACGGCTGTGTCCACTTTGCATTGAGCCGCATCGCGCCGGGGCTCTTTCGCCGTGGCTGGAAGGCCAGCGGCACCGTGGCAATCACGCTGCCGACCGAGGTCTACACCGGCGCGCTGGGTTTTTTCCTGCTGCCCCCGCCGATGAAAAATACGGGCGGCTGCGAGGGCGGCAGCCTATCGACCGCCGCGGGCATGTTGCAAAGCGCACTCGGCGATGTCTTCGGCCCGGCGGGCGTGATCACCGGCCAGGTGCTGCTCAACGTGGCCTATCACGTCGAAGCCGGCGGCATGGGCGCCTTGCCCTGCGCGACGCGTCAGCCCGACGGCCTGAACATGCTGCAAGCCGGCCCGCCGGTGATCGACCGATTTGTGATCGAAGAAAACCGACCCGCCTACCCAGAAGGCACTTTGACCCTGGCCTGGAGCGTGGCCAATGCCGACAGCGTGCAGATCTCGCGACGCGATGTCGCCGGATCGGAAAACCCGCACCAGCTGCCCGCGGTACCCCAGGGCCAGGCCTTGCCGGCCACTGGCCGCATCACGCTGCAGATCCCCTGCACGCGGCGCTGGGAAGCCGACTATGTGCTGCAGGCAAGCAACCTCAACGCCTGCACGACCGCGCCCGTGGAGCAAGCCGTGCGCGTGCGCAGCGGCTTCAGCGACTGGCGGCTGGGGGTTGGCAAGGCCGACATCACCGACCGGCGGCCCGGCCTGCCGATGGCCGGGTTTGCGTACATGCAGCAAAAGAGCCTGGGCGAGCTGCAGCGCGATGCGGCGGGCGACGAGCTGCCGTTGTTCGCGCGTGGTTTTTATGTCGGCGAAAATACGCTCGACCCCGGGCGACGCGAGCTGGTCATCGTCGTCGCCGACATCTGGACTTGCACCATCGCCGTCAAGCGCGAGGTCGTCAAGGCGCTCAATCACCGTTTCCCGCCGGCCGGCCCCGCGCCGCGTTTCGACCACGCCAACGTGATGATCGCCGGCACCCACACCCACGCCGCGCCGGGGGGTTACTCGGACTACGCGCTGTACAACCTGACGCTTGGCGGCTTCGACCAGGCGGTCTTCAACACCATCGTCGCCGGCATCGCGCTGGCCGCCGCGCAGGCGGTCACCAGCGCGCGGCCGGGGCGACTGTTCGTTAACAACGGCAACGTCCCCGACTGCGGCGTCAACCGCTCAATGCCGGCCTTCGAGCGCAACCCGGAATGTGCCGCCGGCGTGGAGCCCAGCGACCGCGAAATGCTGTTGCTCAAGTTCATGCTCGACACCGACAACCGCGGTGGAACGCGGGCCCTGGGCGCACTCAACTGGTACGCCATCCACCCGACCGCCCTGGGCATGTACAACCGCATCATCTCTGGCGACAACAAGGGCTGGGCGGCGGCGCAGTTCGAGCGTGCGATGCGCTTGCAGCCGCAAGCGGGCGGCTTTGTCGCGGCGTTTGGCAACGCCAGCGCCGGCGATATCTCGGGCAACTATTTTCGCGACGCGCAAGGGGTGCCCGTTTTCCGGCGCCCGCTCGGCGGCGAGCTGCCCGATGGCGGCTCGTTCCCGCCGCGCTGGCCGGTGCCCGGCGCGACCCTGCTCGACCAGGCCAATATGAAGGCGCTGGGCGAAAAGCAGTTCACCAGCGCGCAGGCGCTGTTCGACGCCGCCACCGAGGAAGTCACCGGGCGGCTCGACATGCGCCACGCCTTCATCGACATGGGCAATGTCAGCATCGACGCCGTTCCCGGCGCCCGCACCTGGCCAGCTGCTTTAGGCGTTTCGTTCGGTGCCGGCAGTTCCGAAGACAGCATCGCCTACGCCACGATGGACGGCTTTGATATCGACGCGAACATCCCCGAAGGGGTCACGCTGGCAGTCAACGTGCTCGGGGCTGTCGCGGCGGTTGGCTTGATGACGGTGGCGGTGACGACCTCGCTGCCCGGCGTGTTGCTCGAGTTGCCGATCCTGCTGCCGAGCCTGGTCTCGACGCTGACCGCCGGGACACCGCTGCCACCGTCGATGGTCAAGCTGGTGCTGCCAATTGCCGGCGCATTGATATTCCCACCCTCGCGGGCCTGGGTCGCAGCGCGGGTTGCGGCGGCGACGCTGCCCGGGCAGATCCCGCTGCCGCAGACCAGCCTGGGCACCGGCGCCTGGCAACTGCCCAACTTCCTGGCCTACCCGGCCGGCTACGAAACCGGCCATGGCGAAAAGCCGATCATGTTCCCGGTGGGTCTGGCCACGGTCAGCTTCACACCCGCCGCCGGCAGCCCGCTGCCGGCGCTGAGCAACGCGGCCTGTCCACTGGTGCCGCAGGTGTTGCCGATGCAACTGGTACGCATCGGCAGCGTCGGCCTCGCCGGCGTGCCGGCCGAGTTAACCGCCACCGCGGGGCGGCGCCTGAAGCAGACCGTGCTGGCCACCTTTGGCGGCGTGTTGAGGCACTGCGCGGTTGCCGGTTATTGCAATGGCTACTCCGGCTACGTCAGCACGCGCGAGGAATACGGCGCGCAGCACTACGAAGGCGCGTCAACGCTGTACGGCGAACATACGCTGATGGCCTACCAGCAGGTTTTCAGCGCGTTCGCCGCGGCGATGGGCGGCGGGCCGGAGGTCGTCTCGGCAGCTCCGTTCGAGGTGCCGCTGGTGGTGCAAAAGTCTTCGACCGCGACGTAGCGGCGTTCTGCGATTCGGCGTCGTGCGGCGCCGCCTTATGCTGGCGCCCATGCTGATCCGCAACACCACCTTGCCCGACGGCCGCAGCGGCGTCGATGTGCTGATCGCCGACGGCCTGATTGCCGCGGTCGGGCCGGCACTCGCCGCGCCGGCTGGCATCGAGACCATCGACGCGCAGGGCTTTTTGCTCAGCCCGCCTTTTGTCGACGCGCATTTCCACATGGACGCGACGCTGAGTTACGGCCTGCCGCGGGTCAACGCCAGCGGCACCTTGCACGAAGGCATCGCGCTGTGGGGCGAGCTCAAACCGCTGTTGACCCAAGAGGCGCTGGTCGAGCGCGCGCTGGCCTATTGCGACTGGGCAGTGGCGCGGGGGCTGCTGGCGATCCGCTCGCATGTGGATGTCTGCGACGACCGCCTGCTCGCGGTCGAAGCGCTGCTGCATGTCAAGCAACGGGTGAAACCGTACCTCGACCTGCAACTTGCCGCCTTCCCGCAAGACGGCCTGCTGCGGTCGCCCAACGCGCTGGCCAACCTGAAACGCGCGCTCGACCTCGGCGTTGGTGTGATCGGCGGCAACCCGCATTTCGAGCGCACTTACGAACAAGGCACGCAGAGCATCACGCGGCTGTGCGAACTCGCCGCCGATCGTGGCCTGGCCGTCGACATGCATTGCGACGAAAGCGACGACCCCCTTTCGCGGCATATCGAGACGCTGGCCTTCGAGACCCAGCGCCTCGGGTTGCAGGGGCGCGTCACCGGCTCGCACCTGACGTCGATGCATTCGATGGACAACTACTACGCAGCCAAGCTGATCCCGCTGATTGCTGAAGCGGGGGTGCATGTGG
>JANOKR010000452.1:0-4144 GCA_031419315.1 Betaproteobacteria bacterium | reverse complement strand
CGCCATCATGATGAAGGTGAGCCACACACCCGAGTCGAGGCCGAGCGTGAGCCCGCCGACGACGGCGGCGAACGCGGCGATGGCGGCCAGGTCTTTCACGCCTTGGCCCCGAACAGGCCCTGCGGCCTGAACAGCAAGACCGCGATGAAGACCGCGAAGATGCCGATCTGGCCGAGCGATTCACCCAGCACCAGGCCGCACAGCGACTCGACGACACCGATCAACAACCCGCCGACCAGCGCGCCGGCAAAACTGCCCATGCCGCCGAGCACGACGATGGTGAAGGCGACGAGCACGAAGCCGCTGCCGACCTGCGGGTTGACGTAATACGCCGGCAGCAAAAAACACGCCGCTGCGCCCAGGCAGGCTAGGCCGATGCCGAAGCTCATCGCGTAGACATGATCGACATCGATGCCACACAGACGCGCGCCGTGTTTTTCTTTGGCCACCGCACGGATCGCGCGGCCGAGGTCGGTGCTGGTGACCACCCAGAGCAGCAGCGCCGACGCCACCAGCGCGCCGCCAAAGGCCACCAGCTTGGGCAGCGAGATCATCGCCGGGCCGATCGCGACTGTGGTCAGCGTGTAGGCGGTGTCGATGGTGCGGGTGTCGCTCTTGAACGCCAGCAGCGCCAGGTTTTCGAGCACGATCGACAGCCCCAGCGTCACGAGCAGGATGTTTTCGTCCTTGCCATGGCTGGCGCGGTTGATGATGCCGCGCTGCAGCGCGTAGCCGAGCACAAACATGCCCGGCACGACGATCGGCAGCGCCAGATAGGGGTCGATGCCGGCATGGACTTTCAGCATCCACACGGCATACAGCGCGACCATCAGCGCCGCGCCATGGGCAAAGTTGATGATGTGCAGCACGCCGTAGATCAGCGTCAGGCCGAGTGCGATCAGCGCATACACCGCGCCGGTGGTCAGCCCGTTGAGGACTGCCGGGAACAGGATGCCGAAGTCGAGCACCGAAACCCGTGTCGGTCAGCGCTACCGGCCAGGTGTGCCGTTAGGCGCGCAGCGGGAAAATCGCGTCGGCCTCACGGTAGTCACGCGGCACGATGACGCGGATATCGCCCTTGATGACCTGCGTCATCATCGGCTGCGCACCCAGGTTCTGGCCGTTTTCAAACTTCGTCGCGCCGTAGGGCATGAAGTGGTCGCTGAACGTGCTCTTGTTCAGCGCGTCGATGATCGCGGCGCGATCGGCGCTCTTGGCACGTTCGATGGCGTCGGCCAGCAGGCGCACTGCGGTGTAGGTGTTGAAGATTTCGTAGGTGAAAAACAGGCCCTTGGCTTCGACCCGCTTGCGCAGTTCGGCGGCGCGTTTGTCCTTCGGGTTGAACCAGTGGTTGCAGTCGATGATGCCGTTGGCGGCATCGGGAAACTCCTTCAGGAATTTGTAGCTCGACGCCGCGCCGCCAAGCACCGAGTAGATCGCCTTTGGCATCACCTTCTGCTGCTGCATCGTGCGCACCAGCAGCGCGTATTCGTTGAAGTAGTTGGCCGGGATCACGATGTCGGGGTTCACCGACTTCATGCGCAGCACGATATTGTTGAAGACGCGCGTCGGGTTGGCGTGTTTGATGACTTCCTTGACCTCGAAGCCGAAGCCCGGCAGTTCGCGGGCGAGCAAGTTCGCGGTGCCACTGCCGAACAGGCTCTCTTCATGGATGATCATCACCGTCTTTGCCGGCCGGCCGGCAACGGTATTGAGCACATGCAGGTTGCTCACTGCGACCTGCGCGCAGGTGGTGTAGCCGGGGCCGAAGCGGAAGGTGTTTTTCAGCCCGCGCTGGACGATCTGGTCGGCCACGCCGATATCCACCACATGCGGCAGGTTGTACTTGGCCGCCGCCTGCGTCGTCGCGAGGCAGATCGCCGAGGCAAACGCGCCGACCACCGCCGAGCAGCCGGCTTCATTCATCTTTTCGATCTCGGCAGTGCCGGCCTGCGGCGTGCTCTGCGCGTCACCCAGCATGACATCGAGCTTGGCGCCACCCAGGCTCTTGATGCCAGCCTTGTTGATATCTTCGACGGCCATCAGTGCACCTTCGCGGCACTGCGCGCCGGAATACGCCAGCGCCCCGGTGACCGGATGCAGGACGCCCACTTTCACCGCCTTCGGCTGCGCGCCGCCGACGAGCGGGAAAGCGAGCGCCGATGCGGCGGCGGTGGACTGCTGGATGAAGGTGCGGCGGTTTTTCATCATGGGGCTCCTCAGGTTGAACGTTAGAGACGTCAGGGCGGTTTGGGCGATCAATGGAACGGCGCTGTCAGGGCCTGGCTGACCCAGACCTTGGCATCGATGCTGCCGACACGCGACAGCTGCATTTCGTATTCATAACGGTCGGGCCGGTAGAGGCCGTTGAGCCATTGCACCGGCCGCTCCTGGTCGTCGAAAATGAGCCGGCTCACCGCCAGCAGTGCCGAGCCGACATCGACGTCGAGGAGGCGCGCCACATTTGCGTCGGCCAGCCGTGCCGAGATCGTCTGCATCGCGCGCCCGATGCGCACACCCGACTCTTCGAGCAGGATCAGGATCGGCTTTTTTGCCAGCTCGCGTTTGCCGAAGCTGCGCGCCAATTCGGCCGGCACATGGGTCGTGATGTGCGACAGCGGGCCTTGGCGCGTCGAGCGCACACGCACCGCCTTTTGCACCGGCGCGCCGGCGACAATCAACAGCCGGCCGGCGACCAGCGCCGACGCCGGCAGCAGGCCACATTCGATGACCCGCACCTTGGTCGCCAACCCCATGCTGACGATGTTTTCGAGCAGGCCCCCAAGCTGCGCCCGCGAGGCTGCACCGCCGCGGCGCGGCGAGCCCGGCGAACGGGCTGCCGCATCGGCGACGGCCACCGTGCCGCGCCCCGGTGCACGCTCGATCAGGCCTTCGGCAGCGAGCCGCGCCAGCGCCTTGCGCACCGTCACCCTTGCGACGCCGAAGTCCTGCATCAGGCGCATCTCGGTTGGCACGCCGGCGGCGTAGCGGCCCTCATCGAGTTGCTCGCGCAGCACCAGGTAGACCTGGTGGTACTTGGGTAAAGGCAAGGGCAGCGGCAAAGTTGACAGCATCGGGCCGCAGCCTGAGGTGCTTCAATTGTCCTGTCAATAGGACAAATGAGCAGAGGCCGCGCGACCAAGCGGGCGAGCCCGCGCGCTGGCGGCACAGGCACACTGCGCTGATTGCGGCGACCGCGGGGCAGTGGCGATGAAAACCTTTGGCAAACGTAGCGAGGGCGCGCGCCTGGAGCGCATGCAGGCGTCGCCGATGTGGGCCGCCGACGGCACCGGCTTTCGCAATATCCACCCCACCCTGCCCGGCCTGCGCGACACCACCGCGCCGCGCCCGAGCTTGAGCGAGTTTCTCTGCGGCGGGGTGCGCCGGGTGCCCACTGGCCCGCTGCCGTCCATCGACCCGCGCGCGGCTTGGGCGCAAGGCCCACCCGGCTCGGGGCTGCGTGCGACCTGGCTCGGCCACTCGACGGTGCTCGTCGAAATCGGTGGCCTGCGCGTGCTCACCGACCCGGTCTGGGGCCCGCGTGCATCACCTTCGCGCATCGCCGGGCCAAAACGTTTCCAGCCGGTGCCGGTGCGCTTGAAATCAATGCCGCCGGTGGATGTGGTGATCGTGTCGCACGACCACTACGACCACCTCGACTACCCGACGATCAAGGCGCTGGCGCAGCACACTGAGGTGCCGTTTGTGACCTCGCTCGGTGTCGGCGCGCACCTCGAAGCGTTTGGCGTGCCGGCCGCGCGCATCACCGAGCTCGACTGGTGGCAATCACACCAGCTGCCCGGCCACGAGCTGTTGATCACCGCCGCACCGTCGCAGCATTTTTCCGGGCGCGGGCTGAAGGACCGCAACGCCACGCTGTGGTCATCGTTTGTGATCCGGTCGCCGAAGCACCGCGTCTTTTTCAGCGGCGATACCGGGCTGACCACGCAATACAGCGAGATCAAGAACCGCCTCGGGCCGTTTGACCTGGTGATGCTCGAGGTCGGTGCTTTTCATCCTTCGTGGGGCGACATCCACCTCGGGCCCGACAACGCGCTGAAAGCGCTCAAGCTGCTCGGCGGCGGGGCCTTCATGCCGGTGCACTGGGGCACCTTCAGCCTCGCGCTGCACGCCTGGGACGCGC
>JANOKR010000451.1:0-1717 GCA_031419315.1 Betaproteobacteria bacterium | reverse complement strand
CTCGCTGTGGATTCCGACCTGAACCAACAACCCAAAGGACATTCATGAAACAGACTCTCGTCGCGCTGGCCATCGCCGGCATCACATTCGCGGCCGCTGCGCAGGACACCAAGGTCGCGATCGGCATGTCCGGCTAGACCGGTTTTGCGCCGCTCACGCTGGCCAACGAAGCCGGGCTGTTCAAAAAACACGGCCTCGATGTGAGCATCAAGAAGATCCCGCAGAAAGACCGCCATCTGGCGATCGCCTCGGGTGATATCCAGTGCGCCGCGACCACGGTGGAGACCTGGATCGCCTGGAACGCCAACGGCGTGGCGACGACGCAGATCTTCCAGCTCGACAAGAGTTTTGGCGCCGACGGCATGGTCGTCAAAGCCGGCATCAACAGCATCAAGGAGCTCAAGGGCAAGACCGTGGCGGCCAGCGCGCCGGGCACGGCGCCGTACTTCACGCTGGCCTGGATGCTGGCCAAAAACGGCCTGTCGCTGAAGGACGTGACGATCGTCAATCTCGAACCGCAGGCCGCCGCCAACGCGATGATCGCCGGCACTGCCGGCCTGGACGCGGCGATGACCTACGAGCCCTATCTGTCGGCAGTGCGCGCCAACCCGCAGGCCGGCAAGATCATCGCCACCACGCTCGACTACCCGATGGTGATGGACACCTTCGGCTGCACGCCCAAATTTCTGGCCGACAACCCGAAGGCCGCGCAGGGCCTGGCGAACGCCTACTTCGATGCGCTGGAGATGATCAAGAGCAACCCGGCCAAGAGCTTCGAGATCATGGGCGCCGATGTCAAACAGCCGGCCGACAAGTTCGAGGCGAGCCAGAAATTCCTGCGCTGGCAGGACCGTGCGGCGAACCAGAAATTTTTTGCCGGCGAACATGCCGCGTTCAGCAAGGAAGCCGCCGACCTGCTGCTTGCCTCGGGCATCATCAAGCAGCTGCCCGACATGAGCAAACTCGCCGATACGCGCTTCATCAAATAAGCAGCGCGAGCCAGCGCCATGCGCCCGTTGACCGCCGTCGCACCGGGCACGCGTGTCGTGCTCGGCATCGCCTTCTTCGTGCTCTTCTTCGCGGTCTGGGCGGCGGCCACGCTCGGCGGTTTTGTGAGCAAGACCTTTCTCGCCGACCCGATCACGATGGTCCGCAGTGGCTACACGCTGATTGCCGAGATGGGGTTTGCCAAGGACATCGGCATGACGGTGTGGCGCGTGCTCGGCGGCTTCTTGATCGCTGCCGCGCTGGCCTTGCCGCTGGGCGTGATGATGGGTGCGTACAAACCGGTCGAGGCGTTTTTCGAGCCCTTCGTGAGCTTTGCGCGCTACCTGCCAGCGAGTGCTTTCATCCCGCTGTTGATTCTTTGGGCCGGCATTGGCGAAGCCCAAAAACTCGCGGTCATTTTCATCGGCAGTTTTTTCCAGCTTGTGCTGATGGTCGCGGTGACGGTGGGCCGCACGCGGCGTGATCTGGTCGAGGCGGCGTACACCCTGGGCAGCAGTGATGCGAGCCTGGTCAAGCGGGTGTTGATCCCGGGTGCGGCGCCGGAGATCGCCGAGACCCTGCGCATGGTGCTCGGCTGGGCCTGGACCTATGTCATCGTGGCTGAGCTGATCGGCGCGTCCAGCGGCATCGGCCACATGATCACCGACAGCCAGTCGCTGCTGGCCACCGACCAGATCATCTTCGGCATCATCGTCATCGGCCTCATCGG
>JANOKR010000450.1:0-5908 GCA_031419315.1 Betaproteobacteria bacterium | reverse complement strand
CCGGCGGGGCGCTGAACGTGGCGTTGACCTTGGCTTTGAACTTGGCACCGAACTGGGCACCGTGCGCATAGATGCCGTGCGCGCGGATCACCGGGATCGGCTGGACAGCCCCGCTGCCCAACCCCACAATGTTAATGGTCCAACCATTGAGTGCGTCCCCATGCTTTCCCGCGAAGACAACGATCGGCTGGTGCGCGTCGGCGCCGGCACGCCAATGGGCACGCTGATGCGGCTGCACTGGCTGCCGTTCCTGCGCAGCAGCGATGTCGTCGCCGATGGCCAGCCGCACCGCGTGCGCTTGTTGGGCGAAGACCTGGTGGCGTTTCGCGACAGCAGCGGCCGTGTCGGCCTGGTCAACCACGCCTGCCCGCACCGCGCCGCGCCGCTGGTCTTTGCCCGCAACGAGCATGACGGGCTGCGCTGCGTCTATCACGGCTGGAAGTTCGGCGTCGACGGTCAGTGCATCGACATGGCGACCGAGGCGCCCGATTCGCCGCTGTGCAAGACCGTGAAGATCAAGGCTTACCCGGTGCAGGAGCGCAACGGCGTGTTGTGGACCTACATGGGCCCGGATGCTGAGCCGCCGCTGCTGCCCGCACTGGAATGGAACCTGGTGCCCGCCGCGCAGGTGCATCTGTCGCTGCGCATCCAGGAATGCAACTGGCTGCAGGCGCTGGAAGGCGAGATCGATTCGGCGCATGCCGCCATCCTGCACGCCCGGGTGGACAACAACAGCACGATCAACCAGTGGCGCCAGGCGCAGGACCGGCTGCCCAAGTTCGAGTGTATGCAGCACGCGGCCGGCATGAACATCGCTGCGCGGCGCAAGGCCGGCAACGCGGGTGACGGTGAAGGCGAGGACTACATCCGCGTCAATCAGTTCCTGCTGCCGTTTTACACGCTGGTGCCGCCGCAGACGCAGTACCCCGAACTCAGTGGCCATGCCTGGGTGCCGGTGGACGACGAGCACACGCTGTGCCTGATGTTCACCTACCACCCCTCGGCGCCGCTGCCCGAGAAGATGCGCCGCGTGTTCGACGAAGGCCACAAAGGCTGGGACAGTGGCCACCCGGCCGAGACGTCCTTCGAGACCCGGCCGGTGACGCACGCGTATCCGATGTTCTGGAGCAAGTACAACCGCGGCAACGCCTACCGATTCGACTACGCGTCGCAGGTCAACCAACGCAACAGCGGCATGCCTGGCCTGTGGGTGCAGGACGCGGCGGTGCAGTCGGGCGTGCAGCCGATCACCGACCGCGCCCAAGAAAACCTCGGCACCACCGACCTGGGCATCGTGCGCACCAGGCGCTTGCTGCTCGAGACACTGCGCAAGTTCGAAGCTGACGGCACCCGCCCGGCATCGGCCACCGATCCCGACGCCATGATGTGGCGCGCAGTCTCCATCACCATCCCGCGCGGCAGCGACTGGAAACCCGCCGCAGCCGAGTTCATGCGCGCGCGGCTCGGCGCGGACTTTGGCTACACGCCCTGACCATGCCCTGACATGCTGAGCACGCTGGCCGATGAGTTCCCGCCGTACAAGCCACGCCCGGCCCATGCGCCGCTGGCGCTGCAGGGCATCCGTGTCGTCGACTTCTCGCACTTCATCGCCGGCCCGCTGGCAACAATGTTCCTGGCCGACCTGGGGGCCGACGTCATCAAGATCGAGCCGCCGGGCCGCGGCGACGATTTGCGCTACTACCCGCCGGTGCTGCCCGAACTGCCTGACCAGGGTGGGCCCTTTCTGTGGGGCAACCGCAGCAAGCGCAGCGTGGCGCTCGACCTCAAGAACCCGGCCGCGCTGGAAGTTGTTCGGGCGCTGGTGAAAGGCGCCGACGTGCTGGTCGAGAACTTTTCCACTGGCGTGATGCAGCGCCTGGGACTCGGCCCCGACGAGTGCCGCGCCATGAATCCCAAGCTCGTCTACTGTTCGATCTCGGCTTACGGCCGCGAAGGCCCGTTTGCCGACCGGCCGGGCTTCGACCCGGTGGTGCAGGCCGAGAGCGGCTTCGTCTCGATGAACGGCTATCCCGACCGCCAGGGCGTGCGCGCCAGCGCCGCGGTGGTGGACATCAGCACCGCCATGATGGTCAGCAGTGCGGTGCTGGCGGCGCTGTTTGCACGCACCCACCTGGGGGTGGGGCAGGTGGTGGAAGCGGGGCTGTTCGACACCGGCCTGCTGATGACCGGCTGGGCGCCGATGCAGCACCTGTTGACTGGCCGCGAACCGCAGCGCAGCGGCAACGTCAGCGTCGACACCTGCCCGTCGGGCGTGTTTGACGCCAGCGACCAGAGCTTCTACATCAACTGCGGCAACAGCAAGATCTTCCAGCGCCTGCTGGCGCAGGTGGCGGGCCGGCCCGACATCGCCGAAGACCCGGCGTTTGCACAACCGCAAGACCGCGTGGCGCGGCGTGACGAACTTTTCGCTGTGCTGGCCGAGTTGTTCGCAACGCAGCCGTGGGCGCACTGGCAGCGCAGGATGCGCGAGGCGCATGTGCCCTGCGGCGTGGTCAACACGGTGCCGCAGGCCATCCGCTCGCTCGAAGCGCGCGCCCGCGACGCCGTGACTTGGATCCCGCACAAGGCTGTCGGGAAGATCCCGAATATCGCGTCGCCGTGGCGCTTCGGCCTGACGCCGGTGGCCGACCCGCGGGCCGCGCCGCATGTCGGCGAGCACACGCACGAAGTGCTCCGCGAGGTGCTGGGGTATGGCGACGAGCGTTTGCAGTCGCTGGCCGCTGCTGGCGCTTTCGGGCCGGTGAATTCGTGAGCCGCCGGGCCGCTCCCAAGGCGAACACCGGAGCGCTTCGGCGCGAAGGTATTCCAATGAGCGATCGAACGCTGCGCGGGCGCTCCGCCATCGTCGGCATCGGCGAGACCGCGTACTTCAAACATGGTCAGTCGCCGGTGCCCGAGTTCCGCCTGGCGCTGCAAGCCATCCTTGCGGCCTGTGCCGACGCCGGCATCCACCCGCACGACATAGAAGGATTCGCCAGCTACAGCAACGACCGCGCCGATCCTTCGCGGCTGGCCGCCGCTTTAGGCATCAAGCGACTGCGCTCGACAACGATGCAGTGGGGTGGCGGCGGTGGCGGCTGTGCCGCCGCGGTCGGCAACGCTGCGGCGGCCATCGCCACCGGCCTGGCCGATTGTGTGGTGGTGTTCCGCGCCCTCGCACAAGGCTCTCACGGCCGCTTCGGCCGCGCCGAACCAGCGCGCACTGCCGGCGCCGAGATGGCCTGGATGGCACCTTACGGCGTGCAGAGCCCGGCGCAGAAATATGCCTTCAAGGTGCGCCGTTACATGCACGAGCATGGCGTGCGGCAGGAAGCGCTGCGCGCCGTGGCGCTGGCCAGTTACCACCACGCGCAGTTGAACCCGCGCGCGGTGATGTTCGGCAAGCCCTTGGACGAAACAAAGTACGACGCGTCGCGCTGGATCGTCGAGCCCTTTCACCTCTACGACCTGTGCCTGGAGAACGACGGCGCCGCGGCCATCGTGATGGTCGCCGCCGACCGCGCAAAGGACTTCAGGCAGACACCGGCCTACGTGCTGGGCGCCGCCGCCGGCAGCGATCACCGGACCTTTGCCAACCCGCACAACGCCCCGCACTACGCCAGCGCAAGTTTTGTCAACGTGGCGCAGGAGGTCTACCGCATGGCACGCCTGCAGCCCGCCGACATCGGCTCGGTGCAAGCTTACGAAAATTTCACCGGCGGGGTGGTGATGGCGTTGGCCGAACACGGCTTCTTTGCGCCCGAAGCGGCGAATGAATTCATGCAGTTGCCCAACCTGCTGGCGCCTGTGGGCAAGCTGCCGCTCAACACCAGCGGCGGCAACCTGGCCGAGTGTTATGTGCACGGCTTCGAACTGGTCGTCGAAGCCGTGCGCCAGGTGCGCGGTACGTCCACCGCGCAGGCGGCGCGGCACGACACATCGATGGTCATCGGCGGGCCGCTGGTCAGCCCGGTGAGCAGCCTGATCGTCGGATCGCAGGCGGCCTTGTGAGTTCTTCCTATCTTCCCGATGGCTTGCCGGCACCTCTGGACGACGAAGGTGTCAACGCCCCGTACTGGAACGGCCTGCGCGACGGCGTGCTGCGCGTGCAACGCTGCGCCTCGTGCAGCACCTGGCAGTTCGGCGGCGAGCACCTGTGCCACCACTGCCACGTCTGGGACCCGCCGTGGGTGGCCGTCGAAGCCCGCGGGCGCATCTACAGCTGGGAACGTGTGTGGCACCCCGCGCACCCGGCGCTGAAGGCGCACGGCGCGTACCTGGCCGTGCTGGTCGAACTGCCGCATGCCGGCAACCTGCGCATGCTGGGCAACCTCTTGGGCGATGCGCTGCAGACCGTGGTTGTCGGGGCCGAGGTCGAGGGCGTCTTCGAGCATCACCCGCACAACGACCGGCCTTACTCGTTGCTGCAATGGCAACTGCGCTGACCGACTCGCCAACCAAGATCTCGCGGGCTCGCTCAGCGAGTCGCCCGAGTGCCCCGCGTGCCCCGCGCGCCTACGAGGAGATCGCCGCGCTCATCCGCTCTGAACTGGCCGCTG
Source organism: Betaproteobacteria bacterium (assembly GCA_031419315.1). Lineage (GTDB taxonomy): Bacteria > Pseudomonadota > Gammaproteobacteria > Burkholderiales > Burkholderiaceae_C > Rubrivivax. Next base: position 1,349 of record JANOKR010000450.1, on the reverse strand, counting down.
GCCACCTGGGCGTGGGCAGCCGGCTGCCGAGCGAGCGCGCGCTGGCCGAGCAGTTCGGCGTGTCGCGCAATACACTTCGCGAGGCGCTGCGTTCGCTGGAGCACGCGGGCCTGGTGCAGTTGCACAAGGGTGCGCAGGGCGGCGCCTTCATCGCCCAGCGCAGCGGCCAGGCGATCGCCACCGGCCTGCAAGACCTGTTCAGCCTGGGCGCCATCCAGCCGGCGCAGTTGACCGAAGCGCGCATCTGGCTCGAGGCCGTGGTGGTGCGCGAAGCCTGCCGCCGCGCCACACCCGACGACATTGAGCACCTGCGCCGCAACGTCGATGAAACTGCCGCTGCAATGGCGGCAGGCGACTTCCCGCGCCGCGCCGAGAAGAATATCGAGTTCCACCGCATCCTGGCGCGCATGACGGGCAATCCCATCATGGTCGTCGTCGTCAACGGTGTGCTGGATGTGCTGCGCGAGTTCATCCGCACCATCGGCGAGTACCCCAATCACCACGTGCTGCCTTCGCGCCGGCGCTTCATCGCCGACCTCGAGCGTGGCGACGCCGACGCCGCGGTGGCCGAGATGGAAGCCAGCCTCAAGCGGCTGCAGCGCAGCTATCTTTCCCGACCGAAGGCACCGCCATGAAAGCCTGGGAATGACGGCCTGGATCAATAAACGAGCCAGCCCCATCGCCGGCGTGCTTGAACTCGCCGAACCGCCAACTCCCGCGCCCGCCGCAGGCGAGCGGCGTGCGCGAGTCCAATGAAGCGACGTCAACACTCTTGATGTGCAGCGCCGCGGCGGCCGGCGCTGCCGCACGCTGCCGCATGTTGCCATTCAGGCGCCTCGTTCCCACAGCGATGGCAGCAGCAGCGACGTCGTGGGCGCCGGCGTCGACGCCCGTCGCATCGGCCGGGCTGTGTGGTCGCGGAACACGGCCGCGGGCCGGCCCTTGGGTACCGATGCCAAGTACTGTTGCCCGCCCGAAGCGCACGCCCTGCCGCTGCCTGATGCGGCATCCGATGAGGCCGGCGCCTGCATGTGCCGCCCCGGGCTGACGGCGATGCACAGCATGCTGATGGACGGCCGCGTGGCGCAGCGCAGGCCATCAGCACCAGCAGCGGCGAAGCCAAGGCGAAGCTGGCGCGCAACGCTGGCACCGACCAGGTGGTCAACTATCAGACCGAGCCTGTGGACGAGCGTTTACGCGAACTCACGGTGAGCGTCTAGCCGTGCCCTCTTGACGCCGTCGCCTCGACGACGCTATCGCCTGTGAGCGATCAAGTGCCAGCCTTCTTCCAGCGATGTGGCAGCAGCTCGTCGATGCGGCTGTTCGGGTGACTGGGAAGCCGCTCGACC
>JANOKR010000449.1:0-2283 GCA_031419315.1 Betaproteobacteria bacterium | reverse complement strand
GTCTTGCCGGCGCCGTTGGGGCCGACGATCGCCGTCAGCGTGCCGGGCGCAAAAGCACAACTGACGTGGTCCACCGCGACATGGCCACCGAAGCGGATCGTGAGGTCGCGGGTTTCGAGCATCGCACCGGCACCCGCGGATCGATCAGCGTTTGTTGCGGATCGGGATCTGCAGCTCTTCGGCCTTGATCACCCGCACCAGCTCGGGCACGCCCCAGGCAAATGCGGGGTCGTTCTTGATCTTGAAATGGAACATGTCCTGCATCGCCTGGTGGTCTTCCTTGCGAAAGGTCATCTTGCCCTTCGGGGTCTCGAAGCTCAGGCCTTCCATCGTCGCGATGAGCTTGTCGGTGCCGGTGTCGCCGTTGGTCTTTTTCAGCGCTTCAACGACTGCAATCGCCGCGCTCATGCCACCCGCAGTGAAGAAGTCTGGCGGGGCCTTGAACTTGCTGTAGTGGTTGGCCACCAGCCACTCGTTGACCTTGTTCTTCGGGATGCCGAAGTAGTAATACAGCGCGCCTTCCATGCCCTCGAACTGCTTGTAGGCGACCATCGCCGGCAGGATGTTGCCGCCAGTGGCGAGCTCGATGCCGTAGCGCTTTTTCAAGTCGAGATCGGCGATCTTGCTGAACGGTGTCGGCGCACCCGCCCAGCCGACCGAGATGTACTTCTTGCCCGGCTGGTCCTTGAGCTTGTCGACGATGCGCTGCAAGCCGGCGGTGAAATCGGTGGTGCCCACCGGCAGGTATTCCTCGTGCACGATCTTGGCGTGTTTGACATATTCCTTGGCCGCCTTGACACCGTCGCGGCCGAAGGCGTTGTCGTTGGCCAGCGTGGCGACGACAACGCCGGGTTTGTCAAACGCCGCCGCATTCGCTGCCGCGTCCTGCGACGAGTTGCGGCCGGTGCGGAAGATGTACTTGTTCCACTTGTCGCCGGTGATCGAGTCGGCCACCGCGGGTTCGACGAGCAGGATCTTTTTGTATTCCTCGGCCACCGGCAGCATCGCCAGCGCGACTGGCGACGCGGTCGGGCCGACCGCGATATCGACCTTGTCGTCGCCATACGCGGCGGCGAGCAAGGTCTTGCCGACATCGGGCTTGCCCTGGTCGTCTTTTTCGATCACGACCAGCTTCCTGCCGGCGACCATCATCGTGCCGCCGGTGGCGTAGTCCAGCCCCATCTGGAAGCCGGTGATGGTCTGCTTGGCATAGGCCTCGAGCGGCCCGGTCTTGCTGGCGATGATGGCAATCTTGATATCCGGCTTGGCCTGCGCCAGTGCCAACGGCGTGGCGCCAAGCAGTCCGACGAGGCCAGCGAGGCCAAGGGCCGAGATCAGGGCGAGTGGGGTCAGGCGGCGTTTCATGTGCGGGGCTCCTCGATGCAGTGGCGCTGGTGCGTGCGGTGCACGCTGACCACCACAGGCGATTGCAAGCGCCGTGCCCGTTGTCGCGCCGCCGCGGCAGGCCCGCGGGTTGTCACGGATGCTGCGCGGGGCGCGGCCTCGGGCCGACGCGGCATGCAGCTACATTCGGCCGGGTGATCCGCCGCCAACTGAACCCGCCCGCCGCCTGCAATCCAGACACGCTGCCTGGATTGCACACAGCCCGGGGCCGCTGTCGTAGCGAACCACAGCCCCTGACACGATGACCGAAGCCGATCTCGAAGCCGGCCTTGCCGGCCTGGAGCGTTTGCGCGGCAGCGTTGCCGACGAGGTGCTCGACGTCGCCCGCTCGGCGCTGTCTGAGCGCCTGAGCACGCTGCGTGCCGGCGAGTTGCCCGAGCGCCGGCTCAAGCAGGTGACGGTGATGTTTGTCGATATCGTCGGCTCCACCGCGCTCGGCCGCGGCCTCGACCCTGAAACGCTGCAGCTGGTGATGGACGGCGCGTTGGCGCGTTTCACGCAGATCGTGCAACGCTTCGGCGGTCATGTCCTGCAGTACGCTGGTGACGGCCTGCTCGCCGCCTTTGGCACCGTCGTGTCGCGCGAGGACGACGCCGAGCAGGCCGCGCTGGCCGGCCTGGCGATCATCGACGCCACCGGCGCGCTGGCCACTACCGTGCAGCGGGATCACGCGCGCGCCGGCTTCGATGTGCGTGTCGGGCTGCACACCGGACCGGTGCTGCTCGGCGGTGGTGTCGACGGCGAGCACACGATCCGCGGCATCACGGTGAGCATCGCCGCGCGCATGGAGCAGTCGGCGCCGGCCGGGCGCTTGCGCATCAGCCGCGAAACCCAGCGCCTGGTGCATACACGATTCGATCTGAGCGCGCAGGCGCCGAT
>JANOKR010000448.1:0-2814 GCA_031419315.1 Betaproteobacteria bacterium | reverse complement strand
TGCGGCCGTTTGTATGGCCGCCGCCACCGGCATCGCCCACCCACGTTGGCCCACGCATGGCGCCCCGGCTGTGCCCACCGCCCCCCCGCTCTTCTCCCCGGGCGCGCCCCCCGCGGCCGATGCCCAGGGCCGCATCGCGCTGGTTCACAACGGCATCATCGAAAACCACGACGAACTGCGCACCGAGCTGCAAGCCAAGGGCTTCGTCTTCACCAGCCAGACCGACACCGAGGTCATCGCGCATTTGGTGGCCGAGCTGTACCAGGGCGATCTGTTCGAGGCGGTGCAGCAGGCGGTGCCGCGTTTGAAAGGCGCGTTCGCCATCGCCGTGTTCTGCCGCGACGAGCCGCACCGCGTGGTCGGCGCGCGCGAAGGCTCGCCCTTGGTGCTGGGCGTCGGCGACGGCGAAACGTTTCTTGCTTCCGACGCGATGGCGCTGGCGGGCGTCACCGACCAGATCGTCTACCTTGAAGAGGGCGACGTCGTCGACGTGCAGCTCGGCAAGCACTGGATCGTCGGCCGCAGTGCGGATTTGGCCGCCCGGCCTGACGGCGGCTTGCGCCCGGTGCAGCGCGCGGTGCGCACGGTGCACGCGCACAGCGGCGCGGCCGAACTCGGGCCCTACCGCCATTACATGCAGAAGGAAATCTTCGAGCAGCCCAAGGCCATCTCCGACACGCTCGACGCGGTCGAGGGCATCAGCCCCGAACTTTTCGGCGATGGCGCGCACTCGGCCTTCAAGGGCATCGATCAGGTGCTGATCCTGGCCTGCGGCACCAGCTTCTATGCCGGGTCGGTGGCCAAGTACTGGCTCGAGTCCATTGCGGGCATCCCGACCAGCGTGGAGATCGCCAGCGAGTACCGCTACCGCGACAGCGTGCCGAATCCGCGCACGCTGGTCGTCACCATCACGCAAAGCGGCGAAACGGCCGATACGCTGGCTGCCTTGAAGCATGCGCGATCGCTCGGCATGGCGACCACGTTGACGGTCTGCAACGTGGCCACCAGCGCGATGGTGCGCGAATGCAGGTTCGCCTTCATCACCCGCGCCGGGGTCGAAGTGGGCGTGGCTTCGACCAAGGCCTTCACGACCCAGCTCGTGGGCCTGTTTCTGCTGACGCTGGCGCTGGCGCAGGTGCGCGGCTGGCTGGACGATGCCAAGGAAGCCCAGATGCTGAAGGCTCTGCGCCACCTGCCGGTGGCGGTGCAGGCGGTGCTGGCGCTGGAGCCGCAGATCGTCGCCTGGTCGCAGGCCTTCACCGCCAAAGAGAATGCACTATTTCTCGGCCGCGGCCTGCACTACCCGATCGCGCTCGAAGGCGCACTGAAGCTGAAGGAGATCAGCTACATCCATGCCGAGGCCTACCCCGCCGGTGAGCTGAAGCACGGCCCGCTGGCGCTCGTCACCGCGGCCATGCCGGTCGTGACGGTGGCGCCCAACGACCAGTTGCTGGAGAAGCTGAAGAGCAACATGCAAGAGGTGCGCGCGCGCGGTGGCGAGTTGTATGTGTTTGCCGACAGCGACACCCGCATCGAAAGCGGCCCGGGCGTGCACGTGATCCGCATGCCCGAACACTACGGTGCGCTCAGCCCCATCCTGCATGTGGTGCCGCTGCAATTGCTGGCGTACCACACGGCGTGTGCGCGCGGCACGGATGTGGACAAGCCGCGCAATCTGGCGAAGAGCGTGACGGTGGAGTAGCCAGCGCAGCGGCTGCTGACGCCGGGACGGCAGGCTCGGCAACGTCGGCACGGCCGCTGCGATCGCCAACGCGGTGTATCACGCGTCCGGCAAGCGCATCCGCGAGCTGCCGATCACGCTCGACAAGTTGATCGAGACGTGGGGCAAGCCTGCGCCGCGTTCAAGTCGCCATCGATCGGCGGTCTTTGGCTTCTGCGACCTGCATTTCCCGCACGACGTCGATTCCGTTCTTCGCGGCGAGGATCTCCGCCATGATGCTCACCGCGATCTCCGGCGGCGTCTTGCTGCCGATGTAGACACCGATCGGTCCGCGCAGCCGGGCCAGCTCGCCGGCCTGCCATCCGAAGTGTTCGACCATGCGCCGGCGCCGGGCCTCGTTGTTGCGGCGGCTGCCGATGGCGCCGACATAGAAGGCTGGCGTGCGCAGCGCTTCCATCAGAGCCAGGTCGTCGAGTTTCGGGTCGTGCGTGAGCGCAACGACACAGCTTCGGCGGTCGGGCTTGAAGTCGGAGACGACGTCGTCGGGCATGTCGCTCACCACCTTGGCCCCCGGCACGCTCCAGGCCCCCCGGTACTCCGCGCGCGGGTCGCACACGGTGACTGCGAAGCCGGAAAAAAGCGCCATGGTTGCAAGGTATTCGGCCAGTTGTCCGGCACCGATCAGCAGCATGCGGAACTCCGGGCCGAACACGTTGACGAGCGCGTCGTCGCGCAAACTCAAATCCTCTGGCGTCTGCACTGCGCTGAGGGTCACGTGGCCGTCGACCAGGCGCAAGTTGCGACGCATCAGGCGGCCCTCGTCCAATGCCTGCACCAGATCGTCGAGACTGCCAGCGTCGGGGTCGATCTCCAGCAGCAATTCCAGCGTGCCGCCGCAGGGCAGGCCGAAGCGGTGCGCCTCGTCGGCCGTCAGTCCGTACTTGACAAAGGACGGTGGCCCCGAGGGGAAGCGATGGCCCGGCGTCTGCCGGCCCTGAACAGTGCAATAACGCCAGACCAGATCGTCCTCGATGCAGCCCCCGCTGACCGAGCCGACGACGGCGCCGTCTTCGGTCAGCGCCATGATCGAGCCGACCGGCCGAGGCGAAGAGCCCCAGGTGCGCACCACGGTG
>JANOKR010000447.1:0-11922 GCA_031419315.1 Betaproteobacteria bacterium | reverse complement strand
CGAGCAGCCCGCGCGCTGCGTGGGCGCGACCTGCAAGGCGGGGGGTGCGCACGTTACGGCGTCGCCGAAGGCGATCCGGATTCGAAAGCGCCATCTGAAGGAACATGACCGGAAGCGCGCTAGCAGGGAGGCGTAGTCGCTTGGCGCTTTCGAATCCGGATCGCCTTCGGCGACGCCGTAACGTGCGCACCCCCCGCCTTGCAGGTCGCGCCCGCGCAGCGCGCGGGCTGCTCGGGCCGTCCAACAGTCCACAGGAGTGTAGGAGCCGCGGCCCTCGCCCCCCCGCCTTGCGGGGGTTTCTATTCAGATTGACGCCCGGGTCGCTTTGCGACCCTCAAAACCGACCGTGACTCATCGACGTGCTGTTCTGGTGATGATCGCGGCGGCTTTGATGTGGAGCATCGCCGGCGTCGTGACTCGGCATCTCGACGCCGCTAGCGCGTTTGAGATCACGTTCTGGCGCAGCGCTTTCAACGCCTTTGCGTTGGTGATTCTGCTGTCGTGGCTGCGCGGGCCGGCCGTCGTCTGGCGCACGGTGCTGGGTGGCGGGCGCGCGCTGTGGTTGTCGGCGGCTTGCTGGTGCGTGATGTTCACCGCTTTCATGCTCGCGTTGACGTTGACGACGGTGGCCAACGTGCTGGTCACGATGGCGCTGGCGCCGCTGTTCACGGCGCTGGGCGCGCGCGTGTTGCTCAAGCACCGGCTGGCGGCGCGCACCTGGTTGGCGATCGTCGTTGCCGGCGCCGGCCTCGGCTGGATGTACGGCAGCCAGGTCTCCGGCGGCGATGCGCGCCAATGGCTCGGCACCCTGGTCGCGCTGGCGGTGCCGGTGGCCGCGGCGACGAACTGGACGCTGTTGCAGCGGCTGGCGCGGCACGCCGGGGCGGCTGCGCCTCGCGCGGCGGATAGCGTGGCAAGCGACACGACCAACAGCGCGACCAACAGCGCGACCAATAACGCCGCAAATGGCGCAACCACCCACAGGCCCGCCAGCGCCGCCGCGCCCGCCGACATGCTGGTGGCGGTGCTGCTCGGCGCGCTGCTGTCGGCGCTGCTGACGCTGCCGCTGGCGCTGCCCTTCGAGGCGTCTGCGCACGACCTGCGCCTGCTCGGCCTGCTCGGTGTTGTGCAGCTCGCGATTCCGTGCCTGATGTCAGTCGTCGCGGCGCGCACGCTCAGCGCACCGGAGGCCTCACTGTTCGCGTTGCTCGAAGTTGTCTTCGGGGTTGTCTGGGCCTGGCTCGGCGCCGGCGAAACGCCGACTTTTGCCGTACTTGGCGGTGGCGCGCTGGTGCTCTCGGCGCTGATCGCCAACGAGGCAATGGCGTTGCGGTCGCGCTCGCGCTGAGTTCGCACAGCAGGCGCTCACGCACCCGCTGGCCACAGTTCGGCGATTGCGCACCGGCGCTCGCGGGCGCATCATTTCCCTGTCGGGTGGGACCCGGCGCTGCGAGCAGCAGGCTGGGTCGGCCGGCGCATCAGGGGCAGCCGCGCCGCAGCGCTCAAGGAAATGTGGCTCTGCCACTTTCCTTGATCCCCGCGGGGGACCGAACCCGCACCGAGCGAGCGCCTGCGCGCTCGCGAGTGGCTGGTGAGGGCCATCCGGCATGCTTGCCGGATGGCGGCCGGCTTCGGCCGGCCTTGGGGCGCTCTTCAGCTATCGAGCCCCAGTTGGGTGGAGGAGAGGTGCCAAAAAAATCCCCTGCGTTGCCCGCGAAACTGAGCCCGCCGCGCCTGGTGCAAGCCTTGCCGCGCGAACGGCTTTTCAGCTGGCTCGACGGGCAGCGCGAGCGCTCGGCGGTCTGGGTGGCTGGCGCGCCGGGTGCCGGCAAGACGATGCTCGTGGCCTCGTACTGCCAGGCGCGTGCGCTGCGCATGCTCTGGTACCGGTTTGATGCCGACGACAACGATATCGGTCGCTGCTTCGCCACGCTCGGCCAGGCGGTCGATGCGCTGGGCATCCGGGCCAGGCGGCCGGCGTTTGCCGCCGAGCACCTGGGCCAGCCGATGGTCTACGCGCGGGCCTGGTTCCGCCTCGTCTTCGCGGCCCTGCCGCGGCCCATCGTTTTGGTGCTCGACAACCTCGAGCAGGCCGCGCTGCCGGCCTTGCCGGCGCTGTTGGCTTGCGCCATCGACGAGCTTCCGCAAGGCGTGCTGCTGTTGATGACCAGCCGCCATGCGCCCCCGCCCGAGCTGGCCGGCGCTTTGGTGTCCGGCGCCATCGCGGCCTTGCCTGCGGCCGACCTGGATTTCGACACCGGTGAAACCGCCGCCTACGCGCGCGCGCTGGGCCTGGACGCCGAGCACGTGGCAGCAGCGTCCCGGCGCGTGCGCGGCTGGGCCGCGGGCCTGCGCCTGCTCAGCCATGCCGGCGACAGCATCAGCGGCGCCAAGACCAGCGGCGGCAAGCCGAACAGTGAAAAGCCCGGTGCCAAGCCCGCTGCCAACCCCGGTGCCCAGCCGGGCGACGACCCCAGCCCACGCCTGCTCTTCGACTACTTTGCCGGCCTGCTGCACGAGAGCCTGAGCGCGCAGGGCCAGCATCTGATGCTGGTCAGTGCCTTGCTGCCCTGGGTGCCCGCCGACCTGGTGGCCCACCTCGCCGGTGTCGAGCACGCCAGGGAGCAACTTGAAAAACTCTGCGCCGACAACCTGTTCACCGAACGGGTCGAACACAGCGCCGATGTCTACCGGCTCCACCCGATGCTGCGCGAATGCCTGCTTGAGCGCGGACGGCAGATGCTCGCGCCCGCGCAAAGGCAGGGCTTGTTGTGCGATGCCGCGCGGGCTTTCCTGTCGCGTGGCGAATCCGACGTTGCGCTCGACCTCTTCCTGGATGCGGGTGACCTGAGCGCTGCCAGCGAGCTGCTGCTCGCCGTCTTCGAGGCCAAACTCGCCCTCGGCCAGCTCGACCAGTTGCAAGCCTGGGCAGCGCGTCTGCCCGCAGCGCGGCTCGACCAGCAACCCTGGCTGCACTACGCGATGGCGCGCCTGTGTTTCCTGCGCGAAGACGGCGCGGCGCCGGTGCACTATGAAAGCGCGGCGCGTGCGTTTCAAGCGCAGGGCGACTTGCAAGGCCAGCGGCTGTGCGCGGCCGGTGTGCTCGAGTGGAGCTACAACAGCGACAACTTCGTGGGCCACGAACGCTGGAGCGCACTGCTGCGCGACGCCGCGCCGGCTGGAGGTGAAGGTGCAGCTGAAGCGCCCTCCGAGCTGCATGCCCTGCGCCTGCTCAACGGCCGCCTGCTGGCCTGCTTTTTCGACGGCGACTTCGACCGCGAAGGCGAACGCTGGATCGACGAGGTGCTGAACCTGCTCGTGCCCGGTGGCGCCGAAAACGAAAAGCTCTCCGCCGCGATCACCCTGCTCGGTTGCCTGGAACGCCACAAACGCTGGGACGCTGCGTTGCTCCTGGCCGGCAAGATGGAAGCGCTGGTCGAGTCGCCGGGTGTCGGGCCGCGGCTGAAGATCCTGGCGCTGCAGCAGATCGCCGTCGACCTGCACCGGCAAACCGGCGCCTACGACAGCGCAAGGCGCCTCGCGCTGGCCGCGCGAGCGCAGTCGCGTGAGCACGGATTTCACGTGCTCGAGTTCGAGGCCGTCGCGGTGCTGCTCTTCGCCGCGCTGTACACCGGCGACGACACCGAGGCGCGCGTTCTCCTTGCCGACCTTGCGCGCCTGATTGACCCCGCCAGCGTCTATCACCAGCGATTCGCCAGCCAGATGCGCGGCTGGCAGGCGCTGCAAGCCGGTCACCTGGCCGTTGCGCGCGAGCACGCCGACGCGCTGCGCGCGGCCGTGGCACGCAGCGACATGCCGGCACACTTTCGCGCCACCTGGCTGCAACTGCCGATCTACGTCGGCGTTGCCGAAGGGCATGTTGACGAAGCCTGTGCCGAACTCGCAGCGATGTGCGCCGACGCCGAACCCGGCTCGCGCCAGGTCCTCGAAGCGAATCTGCATTCGCTGCGAGCCTGGTCGGCGTTGGTGGCGGGTGACGACGATGCTGCCGCCACGCTGCTCGCGCGCGCCTGGGAGGCAGCGGCGGCGACGCGCTACTACCAACTCATCGCGCCGCTGCGCGACGTGCTCGCGCAACTCGCCGAGTTCGCCCTCAAGCGCGGCGTCGCCACCGGCTTTGCTGCTGAGCTGATTCATCGTCGCCGCCTGCACGCGCCATCGGTCGCGGCCTTGCACTGGCCGTGGCGCTTGCGCATCCGCACGCTCGGCCGCTTCGACATCGTGGTCGACGGCGAGCCCCTGGCCTTTGATGGCAAGGTGCCGCGCAAACCCCTGGCGTTGCTGAAGGCGCTGATTGCTTGTGGCGCCAACGCGGTACCCGAACATCTGCTCAGCGACGCCCTCTGGCCAGACGACGACGCCGATGCCGCCCACGACGCCTTCAACGTCGCCCTGCATCGCCTGCGCAAGCTGCTGCCCGGCGGGACTGAGCTGATCCGATTGCAGGACGGCCGGCTCAGCCTGGACAGCCGCGCGGTGTGGCTGGACTGCCAGGCCTTTGAACATCTGGCTAACCAGGCTGGCAGCGCGATCGATGTGCGGCGGGTCTCCCTGGAGCCCTTGCGCCGGGCCTTCGGGCTGTACCAGGGGCACTTTCTCGCCGACGAGGACCACAGCGCCTGGAGCGTGTCGGCGCGCGAGCGTTTGCGCGCCAAATTCGGCCAGGTCGTCATCGCCTACGGTCAGGCCCTGGGCGAGGCCGGCCGCGACGACGAAGCGATGGCCTGCTACCGGCGCGGCCTCGACACCGACGACTTGAACGAAGCCTTTTACCAAGGCGTGATGCGCTGCGCGTTGCGCCTGCAGCGGCCGGCCGAGGGGCTGGCGGCCTACCAGCGGCTCAAGCGCATGTTGTCGCTGCTGCTCGGCGTGATGCCGTCGCCGGCCAGCGAGGCGCTGCGGCGCAGTTTGCTCGGGCCTTAGGGCGTGCAGGCGCGCAGGCGCGCGCGCTGCGGGCGGCGCGCACCCCCAACTTTGTGGTGATCGCTTGAGCATCGCTTGAGCATCGCGTGCGTATCGGTTAGCGATCGGTAAGTGCAAGCGCTGCAAAGTGCCCGCATGAACCGCACCGTTCGCCCCCCGCTGCCGCCGGAAAGTTATGTCGTGCGCATCTACCGGCGCAACGCCACCGTGCCCGGGCGTATCGCCGGCACGGTTGAGTTTGTCGGCAGCGGCAGCGAGCTGAGTTTTCGCAGCCTGCGCGAACTGCAACGCATCCTGATTCAGGCCGGCGCGGGCTCGTCGCGCGCGCAATCGCAAGCCGCGTGACGGCGACGCCACGCAAACAATTCACCACCACGGAGGACCCCATGAAAAATCGATTTGCACTCGCCAGACTTGTTACCCCCTGCGGCACAGCGGTGTCGCTGCTGATGCTGGCCTTGGCGCTACCGCCCGCGCGCGCCGACGTCGTCACTGACTGGAATCTCAAAGCCAGCGAGATCGCCGTCGCCCACCAGGGCGGGCCGGCGGGGAATGCCGCGATGGTGCTGATCCAGACCTCGGTCTTCGAGGCCGTCAATGCGATCACCCGGCGCTACCCGCAGGCCGGTTACCTGAAACTCGACGCGCCCGCCGGGGCGTCGGTCGACGCCGCCGTGGCGGCGGTCAACCGCAGCGTGCTGATGCGCCTGGCCTCGACGCAGAGTGTGGCCATCGAAGCCGCCTACCAAGCGGCCCTGGCCGCGGTGCCCGACGGGCAGGGCAAGACCGACGGCATCGCGCTGGGCGAAAAGGCCGTGGCGGGCATCCAGGCCCGGCGCGCGGCAGCGCCGACGCCGCCGGTGTATTACCGGCCCGCCACCAGCCCCGGCGTCTACGTGCCAACGGTGCTGCCGGTTGGCGCCGATGTGCCGGTCGCCCGGCCCTGGGTGCTGGAGCGGCCCGACCAATTCCGCCCCGGCCCTCCGCCAGACCTGAAGACTGCGCTGTGGGCGCGCGACTACAACGAGATCAAGGCGCTTGGCGCCCGCACCGGCAGCACCCGCACGCCCGAGCAGACCGAAATCGCCCGCTTCTGGACCGCGACCACGCCGACGATTTATTACCCGATCGCCCGCTCGGTGGCCAACCAGGCCGGGCGCGAGGTGACGCAGAACGCGCGCCTGCTGGCGGCCTGTGCCCAAGCCGCCGTCGATGCCATCGATGCGGTCTTCGATGCCAAGCACCAGTACGGCTTCTGGCGCCCGTTTACCGCCATCCGCAACGGCGACCAGGACGGCAACGATGCGACCGAGCGCGACGCCGGCTGGCTGCCCTTCATCGAGACGCCGATGCACCCCGAGTACCCCTGCGCGCATTGCACGATTGCCGCGGCCTTCGGTGCCGTATTGAAGGCTGAAATCGGCAGCGGCCCGACACCGCGCCTGTCCAGCACCAGCCCCACGCTGCCGGGTGTCACACGGTCGTGGAACAGCATCGCCGAGTTCACCCGGGAAGTTGCGCTGGCGCGCATCTACGACGGCGTGCACTACCGTTTTTCGACCGAGGTCGGTACCGCACTGGGCACCAAAGTCGGCGAACTGGTGGCGAGCAAGGTTCTTCGCTGAGGAGTCCCGACATGAAGCCGCGCCCGTCGCAACTGCGCTGCCTGTTGATCGCGCTGGTGGTCGTTGGCGCGGCTGCTTCAAGCCCCTGGGCGCGGGCCGCAACCGATGACGACATCAGGGCCACATTCGGCCGCTTCGTCGCCGCCCAGAACGCCCACGACCCGGCGGCGGTGCGCGCGCTGTTGGCGGACTCGCCGAACTTCTTGTGGATCACGCGCGGTAACGTGATCTGGGGCCGCGACGCGGCGATCAAACGCTTCGAGGCCAACTACGCCGGCACCTGGAAGCTGGCGCCGAAAATGAGCGATCTGACAGTGATCGTGCTCAACGACGGCGCCGCGCAACTCTTCGTCCCGGTCCTGTTCACGACCGGCCCGGCCGGTCAGCCCGTGCAGCAAAGCTGGTCCTTCATCAACCAGACCCTGGTGAAGACGGCCGACGGCTGGAAGGTGATGAGCATCCTGCCGATCCCGATCCCGATCCCGATCCCGGCACCAGCGCAATGACCGCTGCACGCGCAATCACGATGCGCGAAGCGCCTCTGGGCATCCTGCCCGTCCTGCTCGCAGCCGATGAGCGAATTTCATCCCTGACTGAAGGAGACTGACGATGTCCCGATCGAATGCACGAATGTCGTTGATCGCAGCAGCGCTCGCGCTGGGCCTCAACCCGGCCCATGCCGATGTCATCACCGACTGGAACCAGACCGGGCTCGCTGCCACTTCGAGCGTCCCCGGCAGCGGGCCGCAGGTGCGCATACTGGCAATCATGCACGGCGCGATGTTCGACGCCGTCAACGCGACCGCGCCGCGCTACCGCTTCTACCTTGGCGAACTGAGCGCGCCCGCAGATACGTCAGCGGAAGCAGCGGCGGCGAGCGCGGCGCATGTCGTGATGCTGGCCTTGCTGCCAGCGGAGAGGGCGCGGCTCGATACCGCGCTTGCGGCATCGCTGGGCAAGCTCGCCGACGGCGCGGCTAAGAGCAACGGCATCGACCTCGGACGGCGCGCGGCCGAGCGCATCTTGGCGGCGCGCGAGGGTGATGGCGCGGATGCCAGGGTGAGCTACAGCCCTGGCACAGCGCCGGCCGACTGGCGCCCGACGCCGCCCGCTTTCGCCGCCGCGGGCAACCCGCACTGGGGTGCGGTGAAGCCCTTCCTGATCACCAGCAACGACCAGTTCAAGCCGCCTGGCATGCCGGCGGTGGGCAGCGAGGCCTACGCACGCGACATTGCCGAGATTCGCAAGCTCGGTGGCCGCACCGGCAGCGCGCGCACTGCGGAGCAAAGCGAGGTCGCCGTCTATTGGACCGTCTCGACCCACGTGCCCTACAACGCTGTGGCGCGCACCACCGCAACGGCGCGCAACTTCAACCTGCTCGACAACGCGCGGCTCTTTGCGCTGCTCAACATGGCCGGTGCCGATTCGCAGTTCGTGGCCTGGCGGGTCAAGTACACACACAACGTGCTGCGCCCGGTGCAGGCGATCCGCGAGGCCGACAAACTCGGCAACACTGCCATTCATGCCGACCCGGGCTGGGAGCCCTTGATCGTGACACCGGCCCACCCTGACTACCTGTCGGGCCACGCCACCTTCGGCGGCGCCGGCAGTGCGGTGCTGCGCGCGATATTTGGCGATGCGGTCAGCGGCCAGCACACGAATGTTGTCACCCGGCGCTGGACGAGCGCCACCGCGATGGCAAAGGAGATCGAGGACGCGCGGGTCTGGTCGGGCATCCACACCCGCGTCGCCGACGAACATTCGAGCGTTGTCGGGCGGCAGGTGGCCGAGTTCGGCCTCGCGAACGCGATGTGGCTGCTGCCCAGGTGATCGGGCGCCGGCCCGGTGAACCGAGCGCCAACCCACCAGCCAAACCGGAGGCCTCTCGTGCCAGCCGATGCGCGCACCGCGATCTGGAAACGCTGCCGTGACGCCATGGCTGGGTTGGTCACCGTGCGCGGCGTCGTCCTGGGTATTGCCCTGCTGGCATTGCTCGCGCTGCTGCCGCGCTTGTCGGGTGTTCAGTCGATCGATTTCATTCGAGCGGTGCAGGGCCAGCCCGACGCCATCGACTTGACCCGGCTCATCACGACGGTGAAGCAGCAACTCTACAAGGCCGAGCGCGGCGCCATCGACCGCGGCGAGGTGCCCTTGCTGGTCCTCAAGGAAGTGGAGCTGGAAGTGGTATTCGTGGTCCAGGTCAAGAACAACACCGAAGTCCAATTGGTCCCGGTGAACCTGGCGTTGGCGACTGAGTTGGGGCAGACGCAGCGCATCAAGCTGCGCCTCGCGCCGATCGAACCTGAACCGGCATCGGTGCCGGCGCAGTCCGCAGCGGTCATCGAAGCCGGCAGTGCGCCGGTGACCGGGCCAACCCCGCCGCCCGCGCGCGTGCCTGCCCATCGACCAGCGAGGTGATCATGCAAGACCACATTCACAAGCGTCAGGTGCTGCTCGCCGGGCTCGTCGGCGCAGCGCTATGGCCCGCGTTGCCACGCGCGCAGTCGTTGCCGCAGCCGCGGTGGTTTGCGCTGCTGTACCGCGCCAATCCGGATTACGTGGAGGTCCAGATCGACACGCATCGCCTGGCATCGAACCAGATTCTGAGAACAGTTCGGGTCGGCATCGACTTCGTCGATGCAAATGGAAAGCGCCTGGGCCGCTCGGAGTTTCTGTTCACGGACGGTCAGCCCCAGGCACTCGTCGCGGGGCGGTTGTATCGAAAATTTTTTGCACAAAGGTTTGGCGCGGCCGTGTCGGCCAGGGGCACGCTGCTGTCTCACGACGGCATCGGGCGCGGGGGGCCAAAGTTCGACACCGCGGGCGGCGTGCCGCCGTCTGCGACGGCCGTCGTCGATCCCGCGGATCCAACGGCACCGGGCGCACCCGCCGCAAAACCATGAGCTGCGTTTGATCATCTCCCGGCATCGTCAATGCCTGCGCCAAGCGGGCAGGGTGCGTCCCGGCCCGTCGCGCAATTGGTTGGACGACCTGCGGGCCGGAGCTGGACAAGCGTGTCAAAAACGAAGGCTGGGGCGACCTGAAGCAACCGGGCTGAGCCGGCCTGGGCAGCGGCATGCCGAGGTCCACCGCCATCCGCTTTTGGCCGGGGCCGCCGGCGTGGACAGGACATGTGAAACCGTCAAGAGTTGAACTCGCGGTCTTGAACAGCGCACGCTGGTACGAAGCGATGTTCGCCGCGCACGGGCTGGCATACGAGGCTGATGGACGGGTCTGGCTCTCGCACCAGACGCCGCCGCCTTTTCACTCCAACCTCGTCGTGCTGTCACCGGCCACGTCCCAGAAGGAGGTCGAAGCCCATGTTGCAGTACTTGGCAAGCAACCGCGTCCGGCAGGCTGGTCTGTAAAGGACAGCTACGCATGCCTCGATCTTTCGGGGCTCGGCTTTGCTCTGCTGTTTCAGGCCGACTGGATATGGCGCGATCCCCGCCAGCCTTCGGCGCCCGGGGCTGTACCAGGGCTGGTCTGGAGCCGGGTTGCCGGCGCACCGGCGCTGATGGCTTGGGAGCGGGCTTGGGCGGGGGACCCCAGGAATGATGGGCTGGTCCGCCGGACACGACACTTTCCAGATCAACTGCTGGCCAGCCCTGACCATGCGCTTTTTGCTGGCCGCCGTGACGATGAGATCGTCGCCGGCGGCATCGCAAACCGGTCACCGGGGGTGGTTGGCCTGTCCAACATTTTCTCGCCTCCGGAAATCGCGGCAGCGACGTGGTTTGCTCTGGTGGCCTCGACCTCCGCCGCCTTCCCCAACATCCCACTCGTCGGCTACGAACGCGGTGCCGATCTGCAGATTGCCAGGGCGGTCGGGTTCTTGCCGATCGGGCGGCTCAATGTCTGGTGTCGGGCCGCGTGATGAAGGCGTGCAAGGGCATCCCGGCGCGCCGCGTTCTAGGGCATCCCCCGACCGGCGCACGCGCCGGCGCCACCTACGATGCCAGCACGCACCCCGCGTCGCGATCGAGGATTCGCCATGTCGATGAAACAACTGTCTGGCCTGGACGCCTCGTTCCTCTACCTTGAAACGCCAGAGATGCCGATGCATGTCGGCGCGCTGCACCTGTTCGAGCTGCCTGCGGGCTTCAAGGGCAAGTTTGTCACTGCGCTGCGCAAGCACATCGCGTCGCGCCTGCCAGTCGCACCGGTGCTGCGCCGCAAGTTGTGGTGGATGCCGCTGAACCTGGCCAACCCGGCCTGGGTCGACGCCGAGCCGGACATGGCCAAGCACATCGTCGAGATCAAGCTGCCGCCATCGGCCAAGTCTGGCACTGGCCTGCCCGAACTCGAAGCGCAGGTCAGCGCGCTGCACCCGGTGCTGCTCGACCGCAAGCGCCCGCTGTGGAAGATGCATGTTTTCGAGGGCTTGGGCCTCGGCGCGAATGGCCAAAAACGGGTCGCGCTCTACACCCAGCTGCACCACGCTGCGGTCGATGGCCAGGCCGCAGTGGCGCTGGCGAATGCGATCCTCGACGTGACACCGCAGCCGCGGGTCATCGAGGTCGCGGCTTCGAAGCGCGCAAAGGTTTTCCGCCTGGACATGGCCGAAATGCTGCGCGGCGCACTGGCCAACCAGATATCGCAGGTTTCGGCGATCGTGAAGGAGCTGCCTTCGACGCTGGGCACCCTGGGGGGCGCGGCGCGCACCGCGATCGGCAGCTCGAAGTTGCTCGGTGGCAAACCGGGTGTGAGCAACCTGACGCTGGCGCCAAACACACCCTTCAATGTCTCGCTGACGGCAGGGCGGGCTTTTGCGGCGGTGACCTTGCCGCTGCGCGAACTCAAGGCGCTGGGCAAGGCCCACGACGCGACGATCAACGACATGGTGATGATGGTCGTGGGCAGCGCGCTGCGCCGCCACTTCAGCAAGAAGCGCACGCTGCCGAAGAAGAGCATGGTCGCGGCGGTGCCGATTTCGCTGCGCGAGAAGGGCGACACGAGCAGCGACAACCAGGCCTCGATGAGCCTGGTCAGCCTGGGCACGCATATCGCCGACCCGCGCAAGCGGCTGGCCCATGTGCGTGCCGCCACTGCGGCGATGAAGACCTCGATGGGCAGCCTCAAGAGCATCCTGCCGACGGACTTCCCGTCGCTCGGCATGCCCTGGTTGATCGAAGCCGCGGCTGCGCTCGTCGGCAAGGCCAAGGTCGCCGACCGCATCCCGCAAGTGGCCAACCTGGTCATCTCCAATGTGCCCGGCCCGCCGGTGCCGCTGTACATGGCCGGTGCGCTCATGCTGACCAACTACCCGACGTCGATCATCGTGCATGGCATGGCGCTGAACATCACGGTGCAGAGCTACGACCAGTCGCTGGACTTCGGCATCATGGCCGAC
>JANOKR010000446.1:0-4190 GCA_031419315.1 Betaproteobacteria bacterium | reverse complement strand
GCGACCGTCCGGCAGAAGAAAACCGGGCACCCCGTCCGATTTGAAATAACCGAACAGACACGACAGGCTCTTGATGATTACATGCGTGCGGCGGGGAAGCAGCCAGGCGGCTTCCTGTTTACTGGTCGCCGGGGAGCGGATCGTTGTCTGACGACCCGTCAGTATGCTCGTTTGGTCTCCGAATGGGTTGCCAGTACTGGTCTTGACCCGAGCCTCTTTGGAACGCACTCTTTGAGACGGACCAAGGCAACAATGATCTACAAGCGCACCGGCAACTTGCGCGCTGTTCAGCTACTTCTTGGGCACACCAAAATCGAGAGCACCGTCAGGTATCTTGGAATAGAGGTCGATGATGCGCTTGAAATCGCCGAACAGGTTGACATCTGAATTACTGGGGCAGAGCGGACATATTCTGCCCTTCAACAAGCTTCCGAATTGGGCCAAGGCACTAAATCGCTGCCGCGATAGATCGCCGAGGTGGGGGCGCATCTGCGAGCGGGGTAACCAGCTGAGAGAACAGGGATAGCCTTCGGTGGATCGTTTCCTGAGGATCGAGGTGTCGTCAACCTCACTCAGGAGAGTTCACCATGAGTACCGATGCCATCAGCCCACTTCGCCAGCGCATGATCGAGGACATGAGCGCGCGCAAGCTTGGAGTGCATTCGCAGAGGAGTCACATCAGCAGCTGCAAGCGGTTTGCCGCATACTTGAAGCGCTCGCCCGACACGGCCACAGCCGACGATGTCCGGTTGTTCCAGTTGCACCTGATCGACGCAGGATTGAGCATCTGCAATCGCAACCGGATGATGACCGGGCTCAAGTTCCTGTTCCGCGTGACGCTCAGGCGGCTGGACCTTGCCGCCGAGATCTACCACATCAAGGAACCCCAGAAGATTCCGCTGGTGATCAGCCCGGACGAGGCCAAGCGCCTGTTAGCCATGGCCGGCAATCTCAAGGTTCACGTCATGCTGGCTCTCGGCTACGGCGCCGGTTTGCGCGCCGGTGAGGTGGTCCGGCTCAGGGCCGGCGATATCGACAGCGCCCAGAACATCATCCGCATCGTGCAGGCCAAGGGGCGCAAGGACCGCAACGTCATGCTGTCGCCCGAGACACTCGGTCTGCTGCGGCAATGGTGGAAGGTGCGCCCCGCGCGCCACGATGACGGCGTGCCGTTACAGCAGCGCTGGCTGTTCCCTGGCCGCACACCCGGAAAGCCGATGACGACAAGACAGCTCAATCGGCTGTTCCACCAGACGGCTGACGCGGCCGGCATCAGGAAGGCGGTGACGCTGCATGCGTTGCGCCACAGTTTTGCCACCCATCTGCTCGAACACGGCACCGACATCCGTGTGATCCAGGCTCTGCTTGGTCACCACAAGCTCGACACCACGGCACGCTACACCCGGGTGGCAACCGGCATGATCTCGGCCATCGAGAGCCCTCTCGACCTGCTGGGCGAGCCGCGCAAGACACCCGGCAAGAGAGGCAGGGCAGCGCAACCGGCTTAGGCGGCCATGTCCCGTCCAGCTCTGGAGGTCGCGGATATCCTCCGCGACTTCGGGCAGGCATGGCGCACCGCCAACGCCGGCCATGTGAGCCTCGGCCAGTTGAAGGTGATGACGGCCATCGAGCGCTGCCGCACGGCGGCACTCGGCGGTCATGTGGCACGTTGCGAAGCTTGCGCCCACACGGTCATCGCCTACAACAGCTGCCGCAACCGGCACTGCCCGAAGTGTCAGGGTGCAGCGGCCAGGGAGTGGCTAGAAGAGCGGCAAGCCGAGCTGCTGCCAGTGCCATACTTCCACCTCGTCTACACGCTGCCCGGCCCGGTCGCCGACATCGCCTACCAGAACAAGGCCGTAAACTACCACAACCAGTTCAAGGAAACGTCCGAATCCACCATAATAAACCCAGCCGACACCAAGCATCATGGTGCACAGATCTGCATCACCTCCGTGCTGCACACCTGGGGCTCGGCCATGACCCATCATCCGCACGTGCACATGATCCTACCGGGCGGCGGGTTGTCAGAGGATGGCAGCAGGTGGATCGCCTGCCGGGCAAACTTCTTCCTGGCCGTCCGCGTGCTGTCACGGCTGTTCCGGCGTCTGGTCTTGCAGATGCTGATCGCCGCCCACGCCGCCGGCCGGCTGCAGTTCTTCGGCGATCACGCCCAGCTCGCTGAGCGCCATGCCTTCACCGCGTATCTGGCGCCGCTGCGCAGGATCGAGTGGGTCGTCTATTCCAAGCGGCCGTTCGGCGGACCCGAGGCGGTGCTGGCCTATCTGTCGCGCTACACCCACCGTGTCGCCATTTCCAACAGACGGCTGATCGCATTCGACGCAACGCGTGTGAGCTTCAAGTGGAAAGACTACCGGGCCGAAGGGGGTGACCGGTTCAAGGTGATGACGCTCGCAACCCACGAGTTCATCCGCCGCTTCCTGATGCACGTCTTGCCGCGTGGGTTCCACCGTATCCGCCACTATGGCCTCCTCGCCAACGGCGGCCGTGCCGAAAACCTCGCCAAAGCCCGCGCATTGCTGAACCTTGCCAAGCCGGACGCCATCCCAGGCGATCCCACGACGGCCGACCCAACCGAGCCGCCGATGCTGGCGCGCCCATGCCCATGCTGTGGCGGCCGCATGCTCATCATTGAGACCTTTGCACGCGGCTGCCAGCCGAGGCACCGGCCAACCACCGCGTCCCTGGTGATCAGGATCGATACGTCATGAGCGAGATTGCATCATATACTACAACACAGCATCATCCATTCTTGCCGCTCACCGTTAGACAGCGCCGACGGCGCTCACCCGATCAGGCGGCGCCAAACCCGTGTCATCGCCACCGCCGTGCCGAACCTGTTCCCAACGTTGGCAGCGCACGCGCCACTCCACCGGTCAACCAGCCAAATTGCCGGACGTTCACCTTTCCAGTCTCTCGAAAGCAGACGCGCGCTCGTCTCAAATCCCCATAGCGCGCAGCGGCAAAACCAAGTCCCATCCTGCCCGCGATTTCGTGCCTTGGCGCTTCTCCGACGCCTGCCGCCGGAGCGCGTCGATGATTCCGTGATGCAGGCGTCCGAGAAACCTGCACAGATTCAGACAATGGCCTGACAACGCTTCCTCGGCGTCTCCGCCTCGTCGGCTTTTATTAGACGCGCGTAACCAACCACGTCAGCAACAGCGATAGCGGCGAGGCGACGGGTGGGGTTCATTCGGGCAATCCTGCCATTCGCAGGCCCTCCACCCAACGGTCGAAATCCTCCGCGCGAAAAAAGGTTTTCACATCCCTGAGATTGGAGATCGACAATTCCGGAGCGATCTGACGCACACGAACCATGGCCTTGCGCGCCTCTTCTATCCGGCCCGCGAGTGCGGCGCTTGTCACTGCAACGCAGATTAGAAGGACAAAATTTGGCCGCTCCCGTAAGGCCGTTTCCGCCGCTGACACTGCTTCGGCATAGCGGCCGGCGATAAAATGCGCGCAGGCGATGGCGGCCAGCATGCTGAAGAGTTGCGGATCCTGCGGGCTGAGGCGCATGGCACGGGCCACGCGTTCCAGTGCCAAGTCCGCCATGCCGAGCGAGACTTTCGCCCAGCCGCTGAACAGCCACGCCCATGCCAGGTTCGGGTTGAGCCCAAGCGCCCGCTCGATCAAGGCATCGCCGCCGGCGAAATCGTTGACGATATCGATGAATGCGAATCCGGCCGTGCAGAGTGCGACCGCGTCGTCGGGTCCAAGTTCCACCGCCCGCCGGGCCAACCGCTCGGCCTCGGCCATCTCCCGCGCATAATCGTTCATCCAGCGCCCCGATTTGCGCTGGACATAGCAGCGCGCCGCCATGCCGTGAGCCGCGGCGAAACCGGGGTCGAGTTCGATGGCCCGGCCAAAATGCGCCAGCGCCTCGCCGTTGCCTTCACGGGTCCACTGGTGAACGCCCGCCATGCCGCGCAGATAATAGTCGTAGGCATCCAGGCTCTCAGTCGGCTTGCGCCTGGACCGTTCGATCTCGGCCCGTTCCAGTTTGGGCGAGATGGCGCTCGAAGAAACCGTTCGGGGCCGTATTGAGCGCGTTCTGTCCGAACAGCGTCAGAGTACACACCTGCAGTCCCACGGGTTGAGACCTCAGCGCCGCCTCCTATTGGTCGGTCCTCCTGGCACTGGCAAGACGATGACCGCCTCCGTTCTTG
>JANOKR010000445.1:0-8819 GCA_031419315.1 Betaproteobacteria bacterium | reverse complement strand
GGCACCCGGGCTGCGTGCGGGCTGAACCCGCGGCCTTCGCTGCGCTGCGGCTGCCCTTCGCGACACCGCCGCGCGGGCGCGTTGCCGAACTCGCTGCACTCACTTCGTTCGTTGCGCTCAAACACCGGCAACGAGTCAGAACACGAAGCGCGTGGGTACCCGCGCCGCCCGCGCAACAGTGCCGCTACGGCGCAGGTTCTTTATGCCCGCACGCAGCCCGGTTGCCCTCGGCTTTGTGGCGGATTGAGTGGTGCTTGGACGCCGCAATGCGCCCGGTCTGAACGCGTGCAGGGTGCCGGGGGCAAGGTCGATGCGGGCAAGCGGGCGAGGCCCTGGCCGCGGGAGCCGGGTGTGCCGCCGCCCGGGTTCAGTGAAAAACATCGCCGCTTCTTCAGAAGCGGCGCGGCTCGGTCAGGCTTGTTCGCGCCGTCGGCGCGCGGCGGCCAATACGCCCAGGCCGATCAGCATCAGCGCCGCCGCTGCGGGTTCAGGCACCGCGGTCACGTCTCCGGGGCGGACCACAATTGCTGGCGACACACAGTGATTCCAGCAATTTAAATCCTGATTGCCCGTGTGGAAAAAGAAGCTCCAGGTTCCGCCCACGCCCGGCACATCCACGTCCGTCCAGAAGGCACTACTGGGTCGAAGGCCCAAAAAGTCCCCAGTGTTGGTCAAGCCGGACCCGGAGGGGGCGCTCGCGCAACTCGCAGGCCCTCCAGGGCAATATGCCTTGTTGCCTAGCGTCACGTAGTACAGATGCGCCATCTCGCTGAAGACCGTGGCGCCCTCCTTCGTACGAACGTTGAAGCCGCAGTCCGTACCGCCGATCCAGCTGAAGTCACAACCAGGCGTGCCGGTATCGATCATCGTCGGCAACCGCCACCCGGCGCCGTGCCCCTCGGCCCACACCTTCGCAGAGGCTGAGGTTTGGCCGGTAGGGTTGACCGTGCGCAGCCAAGTGATGTTGAGCTCCGTGTCGTAAAACGCATCGGTGACGGTGTCACCATCCAGATCACGCGGTTGCAGCGTGGTTTCCCAGGTGCCCTGCCCCGGCACACCCACCGCGCCCGCGCTGCCGGCGATCACCAAGGCGCAAGCTGCCGCCCAACTTTTCAATGCAGTCTTCATTCTAAAAATCCCCCTGTTTGGAATCACGCAAAACATCGGTTTGAAGAGCCCTGCCGGCGATTCCGCCAACAGAGTTGGCACGAATCGTGGGGGGGGGATTTGTTGGTCAACCCCCCGATATCAGGGACGGGAGAACCCGTGATCAGATCGGCCTGGTTCTGGTCTTGAGAAGCGTCGTTGGTCGGGCCGCCTCGGGCCAAGCGATCGTTGCGCCTTTCGCGCAGCCCGTCGATGTATTACCATCAACCGGTTTGGTAACACCGTGAGGAGCAACCCATGCCCACCAACTTGACCAGCAAGGGCCAGGTCACGATCCCCAAACGCATCCGCGATGCGTTGCAACTGCTGCCGGGCGCGGCGGTGGAGTTTTCGATCGGTGCGGGCGGTGAAGTGGTGTTGCACCGGCCGCGCCCTGCACGCGGCGCACGCCCGGCGCGCAAGGATCGTTTTGATGCGGCGCGCGGTCAGGCCGATGTTCGCTGGCGCACCGACGATCTGATGAAGCTGCTTCGCTCGGAAGACTGATGCTGCTGGTGGACACCAACGTCCTGGTCGACGTGCTGCAGGACGACCCCGAGTGGGCCGACTGGTCGATCGGGCAACTGCGCGCCCAGGCGGTCATCCACCCGCTGGTCATCAACCCCGTGATCTACGCCGAGGTGTCGTTGTCGTTTTCGACCTTGGAAGCGCTGGACCGTGCGGTCACGACGCTGCAACTCGAACTGCGCGAGATCCCGCGGCCGGCGCTCTTCCTGGCCGCCAAAGCGTTTTTGCAATACCGGCGGCGCGGTGGCAACAAACACCAGGTGCTGCCGGACTTCTTTATCGGCGCGCACGCTGCCGTACAAGGCTGGCCCTTGTTGACACGCGATGCGGCCCGGTTTCGGAGCTACTTCCCGACGCTGGAAGTGCTGGCGCCTTGAGGGTTGCCGCCGCGGCATCGCAGCCGCGCCGCGGGTCGTTCTGAGCAGAGCGCCCAGCGCCCAGCGCCCAGCGCTCAATGCGCCAGGATCTTCGACAAAAACTCTTTCGCCCGCGGCGAGCGCGCCTCGGGGTCGCCAAAAAATTCGTCCTTCTTGCAGTCTTCGACGACCTTGCCGGCGTCCATGAAGATGACGCGGTGGCTGACCTTGCGGGCGAAGCCCATCTCGTGCGTGACGACCATCATTGTCATGCCCTCTTTGGCCAGCAGCACCATCACGTCGAGCACCTCGCCGACCATCTCGGGGTCAAGGGCGGAGGTCGGCTCGTCGAAGAGCATCACGATCGGGTCCATGCTCAGAGCGCGTGCAATCGCCACCCGCTGCTGCTGGCCGCCGGAGAGCTGGCCGGGGAATTTGTCCTTGTGCGCCATCAGGCCGACACGGTCGAGCATCTTCAGGCCGCGGGTCTTGGCCTCGTCCGCGCCGCGTTTGAGAACTTTGATCTGCGCCAGCGTCAGGTTTTCGGTCACGGTGAGGTGCGGGAAGAGCTCGAAATGCTGGAACACCATGCCGACACGCGAGCGCAGTTTGGGCAGGTCGGTCTTGGGGTCGGCGATCGAGACGCCGTCGACGACGATGTCGCCTTTCTGGAACGGCTCGAGCGCATTCACAGTCTTGATCAAGGTGCTCTTGCCCGAGCCCGACGGGCCACAGACGACCACCACTTCGCCCTTCTGGATGGTGGTGGTGCAGTCGGTCAGCACCTGGAAGCTGCCGTACCACTTGCTGACGTTCTTGATATCGATCATGTTGTTTTCCTTTGGCCTCGACGCCGGCAACCCGGCTAGCGCACGATGGCAATCTTCTGCTGCAGGCGGCGCACCATCATCGACAGGCTGAAGCAGATCACGAAGTAGACCGCCGCCGCAACCAGGTAGGTCTCGATCGGGCGGTTGAAGTTGCGGCCGACGACCTCGAAGCCCTTGAGCAGGTCATAGGCGCCGATGGCGTAAACCAGCGAGGTGTCCTGGAACAGGATCACGGTCTGCGTCAGCAGCACCGGCAGCATGTTGCGAAAGGCCTGCGGCAGCACGATCAACTGCATCGTCTGGCCGTAGCTCATGCCGACCGCGTAGCCGGCGTGCTCCTGGCCTTTGGGTACGCTCTGGATGCCCGCGCGCATGATCTCCGAGTAGTAGGCCGCTTCAAAGATCGTGAAAGTGATGATCGCCGATGTCTCGGCACCCAGTGGCCGCCCGGTCAAGAGCGGGATCAACAAGAAAAACCACAGGATGACCATCACCAGCGGGATGCTGCGCAGCGTATTGACGTAAAACGCCGCCGGGTTGACCAGCCAGGGCTTGCCCGACAGCCGCATCAGCGCGAGCACGGTGCCCAGCGCGATGCCACCGAGCATCGCGATCAG
Source organism: Betaproteobacteria bacterium (assembly GCA_031419315.1). Taxonomy (GTDB): domain Bacteria; phylum Pseudomonadota; class Gammaproteobacteria; order Burkholderiales; family Burkholderiaceae_C; genus Rubrivivax. The sequence goes on along the minus strand of JANOKR010000445.1, from coordinate 5,342 downwards.
CGTGAGCTGGATGGAGAAGAAAAAGCCCTTGATGACGAAGCTGGAGATCACACCCCAGTTGAGAAAAGCGAAGTCCAAATTCATGTCGGTGCTCCCGCCGGGCCGCCCCAAGGGGCGCCGATCCCCTCGGGGGAGTGAGCCGGCACCAAGCGAGCGCCTGCGCGCTCGCGAGTGGCTGGCGAACGCCCTGCGGCCTGCGAGCCGCAGGGCGCGAACGAAGTGAGCTGGGGGCCCATTATTTGCCCCCGATCATGCCGGGCACGCGGACACGGTCTTCAACGACGACCATGAAGCGGTTGATCGCAAAGGCGCTGATGAAATACAGGCCGGTCACGGCCAGGTACATCTCGATCGGGCGCGAGGTTTCTTCGCCGGCCTGCAAAGCAAAAAGGGTCAGCTCGGAGATGCTCACCGCAAAGGCCACCGACGAGTTCTTGACGATATTCATCGACTCGCTGGTCAGCGGCGGGATGACGATGCGAAAGGCCATCGGCAGCAGCACAAAACGGTAGGTCTGCGGCAGCGTCAGCCCCACCGCCAGGCCGGCGTAGCGCTGGCCCTTGGGCAGGCTCTGGATGCCAGCGCGCACCTGCTCGGAAATGCGCGCCGAGGTAAAAAAGCCGAGGCCAAAAACCACCAACACAAAACTCGGAACCTCGCGCAGCACCGGGAAGATCGACGGCACGACGTGGTACCAAAGAAAGATCTGCACGAGCAGCGGGATATTGCGAAACAGCTCGGTCCAGGCTTCACCGAGCAGGCGCAGCCCGGCATGCGGCGCGGTGCGCAGGATGCCCATCAGCGAGCCCACCGACAGCGCCACCACCAGCGCGAAGACCGCCACCGAAAGCGTCCAGCCCCAGGCCGACATCAGCCAGGCCAGGTAGGTCTGGCCGCCGCCGGTGTCTTGCAAAAAAACCTGCCAGGTCCAGTTCATTGCTGCGGCGCCGTCGGCGCTTGGGTTGGTGGAAAGACAAGAAATACTGGCGCAAAAACTGCACTACAAAAAAATGCGGCTTCGAAGCGCCGAGGCGCTCGAAGCCGCGCTGACCGACAGCATAGGCAAGCCCCGGCACCAGCCGGCAGCGGGTTTGCCAGTGCGTCCGGTGCTTACTTCTTCATGTAGTCCTCGACCGGTTTGTCATTCGGGTTGGCCCAGGCGTTTTTGGTCGCCTCGCTTGCAGCCAGGCCGACCGTGGTGTTGGCGGGTGCGATTGGTTGCATGAACCACTTGTCGTAGACCTTGGCGATATCGCCGGACTTGATCATCGCCTTGATGCTGTCGTCGACGGCCTTCTTGAAGGTCGGGTCGTCCTTGCGCATCATGATCGCGATCGGCTCGACCGAAAGCACCTCGCCAACGATGCGGAAGTCCGCCGGCACCTTGGCCTTGGCGATGCTGCCGGCGAGGATCTGGCCGTCCATCACAAAAGCGTCAGCGCGGCCCGACTCGAGGTTCAGGAAGCTGTCGGCGTGGTCCTTGCCGTAGATTTCCTTGAAGTCCACGCCAGCGCCACGTTCGTGTTTGCGCAGCAACTGGACTGATGTCGTGCCGGTCGTCGTGGCCACGTTTTTGCCGTTGAGCTGGGCGATCGAGTTGATGCCCGAAGCGGCCTTCACCGCGATGCGCACTTCTTCGACGAAGGTCGTGACCGCAAAGGTCACGTCCTTCTGGCGCGTGGCGTTGTTCGTCGTCGAACCACATTCGATATCGACGGTGCCGTTTTGCACCAGCGGGATGCGGTTCTGCGATGTCACCGGCTGGTACTTGATCTCCATCTTGGCCAGGCCCAGGGTCTTTTGGACATCGGCCAGCACACGCTGGCAAACCTCGACGTGGAAGCCGGCAAATTTGCCGTCACCCAGCGTGTACGACAGCGCCCCGGACGATTCGCGCACGCCCATCGATACCGCGCCGGCCTCCTTGATCTTGCCCAGAGTCTGGGCCTGGGCTGCCGTAGTTGCAGCGGTGGTGGCGGCGATGGTGGCAGCGAGTGCGGTCAGCACGCGCAGGGTCTTCATCTTCATTCGAGCTCCTTGGGTCCGTTTGACGGACGGGTGGTGAGACTGCTGCAACGCGGGCCGGTGACACCGGGTTGTCCGGGCTGACCCGCAGCGCCGCGCAATGTAGGGGCAGAGCAGCTTGTGTGCCAATGCTGTTTCTACGGATCACGATGCGCGCGGCGCATGACAGATCAGGGTCAACCCTCGGCTGATTGCAAAAACTGCCACAAGGCTTGCGCCATCGGTTTGGCGTGGCGCGCCACTTCGGGGCGCTCGCGGTAGATGCGCACCTCCATCGTCAGCTCGAACTGCCCGGCGGGCGCCGCGGGCACCAGCCGGCGCGACTTGAGCTCCTTGCGCACCGAGCTCACCGGCAGGATCGCCAGGCCGTGGCCTTCGAGCGCCATCGCCTTGAGGCCTTCGGCCATGTCGGTTTCGTAGATCGGCTCCAGGGCCGGCGGTGTGCTTGCCTGCGCGATGATGAGCTCGACCAGGCGAGCCATATAGGCGCCGGGCGCAAAGCCCAGGAAAGGCACCTTCTGCCCCGGCGGCGCCGGCAGCCGAAACATCGGCTCGCCGCTGGCGCCGGCCTTGGCATACGGCGCCAGTGTCTCGCGGCCCAGGCTGAGCATCTCGTAGCGGTCCGGGCTCAGCTGCAGCGGCTGGCTGGCGTGGTGGTAGGCGATGAGCAGGTCGCAGCCACCTTCGGTCAGGCGCAACACGGCGTCGTGCACGTTGAGCGCAATCAGGCGCGTCTTGATCGCGCCGAAGCGCGGCCGCAGGTCCATCAGCCAATGCGGGAAAAACGTGAACGCCAGCGTGTGCGGCACCGCAAAGTCGATCATGTCCTGGCCACCCGCCTGGTGGCTGCGCATCATGTTGCGCGTGGCTTGCAGCGCGGCCAGGATCTCCAGCGCCTGCGCGTGAAAGGTCTCGCCAGCGGGGGTCAGCCGGGTCGGGTACGACGAACGGTCGACGAGGTCGATGCCGGCCCAGGCTTCAAGGGCCTGGATGCGGCGCGAAAACGCCGGCTGCGTGACATGCCGAAGTTGCGCTGAGCGCGAGAAGCTGCGCGTCTCGGCCAAGCTGGCGAAATCCTCGAGCCACTTGGTTTCCACGCGAACAAGTGTAACGACTGTGACCGGCGCCACAGCCGCGCCCCCGGGGCATGGGGTGACGGTCTCGCGACCCCCATGAATGCAGGGCCCGGCGGCCTCGCTGTGTGCGGGGCGATTCGGTAAAGTCGGGCCCACAAGAGGCGCCTTGCCTGACTCGACTCGATGGGACCCACTATGAAGACGATCACCAAACGCCTGCTCGCCGCTGCCGCGGCCGCAGTCTGCCTGCCGGCAACAGCCGCCTACTCTGTGGTCGGCCTGGGGTTTGAGAACCTCTCCACCCTCGACCCCAATCTCTTGGAAATTGCCGATGTGCGCGTCGCACAGTTCTACAACGGCGGTTTTTCCAAGTCCCTCGCCGGCGACCTTGACGTCAATCTCGGGCCCGACGATTTCGACATGCAACTTGGCAATGGCGCGATCGCCACGACCTCGGTCGCCGATGGCGGCTTCGCACCTTGGGACCAGCGCTGGCTCAACGGCACCGCGCTCAGCGACCCGCCGATCAGCGGCCTGGGCCGTTCGGCGATGTACTTTGACACCGCTGCGGTGACGATCAATTTTGCCACCGGCTTCAACGACGGATTTTCGTTCTACTACTCGTCCAAGGGTCTGGCGGGCTTCACCGCGGTGAAAGTCTTCAGCCAGGAAAACGGCGCTGGCGACGCGCTCGGCTCGGCCGAACTGTCGGCCACCACGACCTGCGTGAACCCGGGCCAGTCCGACTGCTACTGGTCGGTGGCCTCGATCGCGCTCGGCCAGACGGCGCGCTCGGTGGTCTTCTCCGGCATGGGCCGCACGACCTTTGTCGACAACCTGACCTTCGGCTCGGCCGTGCCGACCGACAAGTCGGTGCTCGCGCCCCCGATCCCCGAGCCGGGCACCTACGCGTTGATGGCGCTGGGCCTGCTCGCGGTGGGCGCCGCCGCGCGCCGCCGCCGCGGCTGATATCGGCGCGTCCGCTGCGCCGCAGCCTCAACGCCCGCCTCTCGGCGGGCGTTTTTCATTCCGCCGCGGCTGCGACCTCGGTGTCGTTGTCGGTGCTGCGCTGCAAGCGCCACATCTCGGCGTAGCGCCCACCGCGGGCCAGCAGTTCGGCGTGCGCACCACGTTCGACGACGCGCCCCTGGTCGAGCACGACGATCTCGTGCGCATCGACCACCGTGCTCAGGCGGTGCGCGATGACCAGCGCGGTCTTGCCCGCGGCGACGCTGCGCAGTTCGGCCTGGATCGCACGCTCGTTGGCCGAATCCAGCGCCGAGGTGGCCTCGTCGAAGATCAGCACAGGCGGGTTTTTGAGCAGCGTGCGGGCGATCGCAACGCGCTGCTTTTCGCCGCCCGACAGCTTGAGCCCGCGCTCGCCGACCATCGTCTGGTAACCCTTCGGCGTGGCGGCGATGAAGTCGTGGATGAACGCCGAGCGCGCCGCCGACTCGACCTGCGCCTGTGTCGCCCCCGGCTGGCCGTAGGCGATGTTGTAGGCCACCGTGTCGTTGAACAGCACCGTGTCCTGCGGCACGATGCCGATCGCCGCGCGCAGGCTGGTCTGTGTCACCGCGCGGATGTCCTGGCCGTCGATCGTGATGCGGCCTGACGAAACATCGTAGAAGCGGTACATCAGCCGCGCCAGCGTCGACTTCCCCGCACCCGACGCACCGACCACCGCCACCGTCTTGCCGGCCGGGACCTCGAAGCTCACGCCTTGCAGGATCGGCCGCTCGGGGTCGTAGGCAAAGCCGACGTTTTCGAAGCGCACGACACCTTCGGGAACCTCCATTGGCACCGCACCCGGCTGGTCGTCGACCTCGCGGTTGCGCTCGAGCAGGCCGAACATCTTGTCCAGGTCGGTCAGTGCCTGCTTGATCTCGCGGTAGATCACGCCGAGAAAATTGAGCGGGATATAGAGCTGGATCATGAAGGCGTTGATCATCACCAGGTCGCCCAGGGTCATGCGCCCGGCGACCACGCCTTCGGTGGCGCGCCACAACATCAGCACCAGCGCCGTGGCAATGATCATCTGCTGGCCGGTATTGAGCAGGCTCAAGGTGGTCTGGCTCTTCAACGACGCGCGGCGCAGTTTTTCCAGGCTCTCGTCGTAGCGCCGGGCCTCGAAGTCTTCGTTGTTGAAATATTTCACCGTCTCGTAGTTGAGCAGCGAGTCGATGGCCTTGCTGTGCGCCGTCGAGTCAAGCTCGTTCATCTGCTTGCGGAACTGCGTCC
>JANOKR010000444.1:0-4581 GCA_031419315.1 Betaproteobacteria bacterium | reverse complement strand
CATCGGGTCGAGCGTGAAGCTCACGAACATGCTGATCAGCACCGCGGCGACGATGGTGATGCCGAACTCGTGGAAAAACTTGCCCACGATGCCGCCCATGAAGCCGATCGGCAAAAACACGGCGACGATCGACAAGGTGGTGGCGAGCACCGCCAGGCCGATCTCTTCGGTGCCGGCGAGTGCTGCGTCGTGGGCGCTCTTGCCCATCGCGATGTGGCGCACGATGTTCTCGCGTACGACGATGGCGTCGTCGATCAGCAAACCGACACACAGGCTCAACGCCATCATCGTGATGGTGTTGATCGTGAAGCCGAAGACATACATGAAGAGGAAGGTGCCGATCAGCGCGATCGGCAGCGTCAACCCGGTGATCACCGTGGAGCGCCAGGAATTGAGGAACAAAAAGACGATCAGCACGGTCAGCGCCGCGCCTTCGAGCAGGGTGCGTTTGACGTTCGCCACCGAGACCCGGATCGAACGCGAGTTGTCGCGGTTGACCTCGGTCTGCATGCCCGCGGGCAGCAGCTTTTGCGCGTCGGCCAGCGCGCGCTGCAAACCATCGACGACCGCTATCGTATTTTCGCCCTGCGACTTCTGCACACTCAGCAGCACCGTGCGCCGGCCGTTGTAGAGCGCCAGGCTTTCGACTTCCTGCGGCCCATCGATGACATCGGCGAGTTGCCACAACTTGACCGGCACGGCATTCGCACCAACACCGCGCCGCGCGACAACGATGTCGCGAAAGTCCTGCGGCGTTTTGAGGCGCGCGTTGATCTGCACCACGCGCTCCTGCTCGCGCGAGCGGATCGCACCCAGCGGCAGCTCCTGGTTTTCGCTGCGCAGCGCGGCCACGATCTGGTCGATGCCGATGCCAAAGCCTTCCATCGCCGCCGGGCGCACATGGACGCTGATCTCGCGCTGCACGCCGCCGATGACCGAGACAGCGCCAACACCACGCACGTTCTCCAACCGCTTTTGCAGCACCTGCACGCCCCAAGTCGTCAGCGCCTGCGGGTTGTGCTCGCCGCCGGTGGACATCACCGCGACGTTGAAGATCGGCTGGCCGGCAGGGTCGAACCGCGACACCCGCGGCTCCTTGACCTCGTCACGCAGCAGCGGGCGGATCAGCGCGACTTTTTCGCGCACATCGTCGGCCGCCTTGCGCCCGTCGACATCGAGATTGAACTGCACGATGACCACCGAGCTGCCTTCGTAGGAGCGCGAAAACATCGAGCTGATGCCGGCGACGGTATTCACCGCCTCTTCGACTTTTTTGGTGACTTCGCTTTCCACGATCTCGGGCGAAGCGCCGGGGTACTCGAGCTGCACCACGACGGTCGGGATGTCAATATTCGGAAACTGGTCGATCGACAGGCGCTGGTAACTGAACAGGCCCAACACGACAAAGGCCAGCATGACCATCGTGGCCATCACCGGGTTGTGGATCGAGATGCGGGTGAACCACATGATGCTGTGCTGCCAGATCGTTGGCCGCGGGCTCAGCGGCTCGCGGCGCTGGCCGCGGGTGCGGGCGCGGGGGCCGGAATGACGGCCGCTGCGACCAGCCGCCACGCCGCGCCTTCGGTGACGCTGCCGGCGCTGCCGGCGAGCACCTTGGCGCCTTCGGCCAGACCCTGCGTGACTTCGACAAACTCAACCCCATCGAGGGTGCCGCGCAGGCCGGTGTTGACGGTCTGCGCTTTGACCTTGCCGCCATCGAGCACCAGCACATAAGGCAACGCGCGGTCAGCGCGCGCGGCGGTCGCCGGCACCGCGAGCACACGCTGGTTGCTGGTGACGATGCGCCCGCGTGCAAACAGGCCCTGGCGCAGCGCCGGGTGGGCGTCCAGCGCCAGATAGACCAGCACGCTGCGCGAGCCGGCCTGCGCAGTCGGATTGATGCGCACGACCTTGGCGCCGATCGCGGCGTTGATGCCGTCGATCTGCAGGCTGGCCAGGCTGCCAATGCGCAGCGCGGCAACATCGTCCGGCGCCAACGCGGCTTCGATCTCCAGCTGCGAGAGATCGACGATTTCAAGCAAACGGGTGTCGATCGCGACCCGCTCGCCGGGTTGCGCCAGGCGTTGTGCGATCAGGCCAGCAATCGGCGCAACCAGCGCCGCATCGGCACGCGACTTCTTGGCGATTTCCAGCGCCGCCAGCGCGACCTGCAAATTGGCCTGCGCCGCAGCGTCGTTGCTCACCGAGTTGTCCAGCGCGGTTGGCGAGATGAAGCCTTGCGCCACCAGCGCCTTGTTGTTGGCCAGCGAGCGCTGCGCGATCTCGACTTGCGCGCGCGCCGACATCGCCTGTTGGTCGGCCTGACGCACCCGCCAATCGAATTCGGTGCTGTCCTGCTGCACCAGCAACTGGCCGGCTTTGACCGCCTGGCCTTCGCGGACATGGACCTTGGTGATCTCGGCAGCGACACGGGCTTTTACAAACGCGCTGTTGACTGCACGCACGCTGCCCGAGATGGCAATCGCGCGGGGCAGCTCGAGCCGCTGCGCGCTGACGATATCGGCCGCCGCGAGGTCGAGCACCACAGCCGCTTTTGGCGCGCTGGCGGCTTCGGCCTGTGCCGCGCGCCGGGATTGCAGCGTCCTGCCGCCGACGAGCAGGGCGATCAGAACCAGGACGAGGATCAGGCCGAACCACAGTTTGCGTTTCACTTCGTCCTCTTCGGCTTGGCTGCGCTCGCGGTCGCGCGAGGCCGCTTGATCAGCCCATGCAACATCAAGTCGATCTGGGTTTCGATGACCGAGCCTTCGTGCATCGGGATGCCGGTCACCGGGCAGGCGCCGATCGAATGTTTGTGCATCGCCAGAAACAGCGATGGCGCGACCAGCGCATGCACCGCATCGTGCAGCGGCACCGGTCGGAATTCGCCGCGATCGATGCCGCGTTGCAAGGTGCCGGCGAGCAGGCGATGCGCGGGCAGCACCACTTCGTCGACATAGAACTGCGCCAGATCGGGGAAGTTGCGCACCTCGGCGACGATGATTTTTGCGATGCCGCCGGCGTTGCCATTGCCGATGCGCTGCCACCAGGTGCGCATCAGCAGGCGCAGCAACTCCGAGCTGCTGCCTTCATACGCGTCGGCGATCTGCTGGCCTTCGGCGATCAGCGACGACAGGTTGCTACGCACGACGGCCTTGAAGAGCTCTTCCTTGCTCGGGAAGTACAGGTACAGCGTGCCTTTGCTGACGCCGGCGCGCTGCGCGACTTCTTCGCTGCGGGTGGTCGCAAAACCCTTTTCAACAAACAGCGCCAGCGCGGCGTCGAGCAACTCCTGCGGCCGCGCTTCTTTGCGGCGGCGGCGCGCGGACGGCAGTACCGCTGCCGCCGCCGTCACTGACGTTACTGACGTCGAGTGGGAGGGCAGCGGCTCGGCTTGGAGCTCGGGGTGGGCAGGGCGCTTGGGCATGGCGCTTTGGCAAATTACTGACTGGACGGTCATTAATGTAGCTGGCTGCTGTAGGCGGGTCAATTTCAGCGGGGCTTCGGCAGGGCCCACAGCCCCGCCCGTATGATCCGCCGCTTTGCCGGCGACCTTGCCGGCTGCACAAAAGGCCGCCGGCAGCATGCCGGATTCGAACCGGCCAAGACCACCTGGGGGCGCGCGGAGTGGATTGGGTACTGCTGGCCAAAGCCGCGATCATGGGCATCGTCGAAGGGCTCACCGAGTTCTTGCCGATCTCGTCCACCGGCCACCTGATCCTGGCGGCTTCGCTGCTCGACTTCACCGGCGAGACGGTCAAGGTCTTCGAGATCGCGATCCAGACCGGCGCGATGTTTGCAGTGGTTTGGCAGTACCGCGAGCGCCTGATCGCCACCGTGACCGGCATCACCAGCGAACCCCGCGCGCAGCGTTTTGCGCTGAACCTGCTCGTGGCCTTTATTCCGGCGGCGGTGTTCGGGCTCGCGCTGGGCAGCTTCGTCAAGGAACAACTATTTCACCCGGTGCCGGTGGCGCTGTCGTTTGTGGTCGGCGGCCTGATCATCTTGTGGGTCGAGCGCCGGCACCGCGCCCGCTTTGGCGAGCGCAATCTCGAAGGCCAGCGCCACGCCCGCGTTGAAACCATCGACGACATGAGTGCGCTCGACGCGCTCAAGGTCGGCCTGGTGCAATGCCTGGCGCTGATCCCCGGCACCAGCCGATCGGGCGCAACGATCATCGGCGGCATGGTCTTCGGCATGTCACGCCGCTGCGCCACCGAGTTCAGCTTTTACCTGGGTATCCCGACCCTGATGGCTGCCGGCGCGTACTCGGTCTGGAAGGACCGCGCCGCGCTGCACATGGCCGACCTGCCGATGTTCGCGGTCGGCCTGGCCTTCGCGTTTGTGAGCGCGCTGCTGTGCATCCGCTGGCTGATCCGCTATGTCGCCACGCACGACTTCACGGTCTTCGCCTGGTACCGCATCGTGTTTGGCGGGCTGGTGCTGCTTACCGCGTACACCGGGGTTGTCGAGTGGAAAGCTTGACCTGACGGCGGGTTGTCTCGTCGCTCAGTGGTCGTCGGCCGATCGTTGTCAACGCAGCCGGGCTTGGGGTGGCCGGCTACGGTTGTGGAATTCTTA
>JANOKR010000443.1:0-11368 GCA_031419315.1 Betaproteobacteria bacterium | reverse complement strand
CAGGCGATCGCCAGCGCGTAGTCGCCGCCCCAGAGGGGCATCGTGAACAGCGCGACCGTGAAGGCGGCCATCCAGGCGCGCGCCGTCGGCGACTTCCAGAGCCGCTCCTCGGAGGCGAAGGTTTCGTGGAAAACGCCGGTGCGCACGTCAGTACCGCCCGGCCGTTCCGAAGGACCTTCGCGCCCCCTCGGGGGGGCGAGCCCGCGCCGAGCGAGCGCCTGCGCGCTCGTGAGTGGCTGGCGAACGCCCCGCGGCTTGCAAGCCGCGGGGCAGCGAACGAAGTGAGCGTGGGGGTTTCATTTCATCGGCTTTCATCAGCTCTCGGCGAGAAAGGCTTGCACCAGCGGGCACAGGATGGCCAATACTTGTTGTGCTTCGTCGGCGTTCATGATCAACGGCGGCAGCAGGCGGATCACGCTATCGGCGGTGACGCTGATCATCAAGCCGGCCTCGGCCGCGCGGCCAAGCAACACGCCACAAGGGCGGTCGAGCTGGATGCCGATCATCAAACCCGCGGCGCGGATCTCCTTGACGCCGGCCAGCGCGCCGAGCTCACGTTCGAGGCCGGCCTTGAGCAGCGCACCGATGGTCGCGGCGTTTTGCAGCAGGCCGTCTTCTTCCATGATGCGCAGCGTTTCGATACCGGCGCGCATCGCCAGCGGGTTGCCGCCGAAGGTGGTGCCGTGGTTGCCGGGGCCGAGCACGTGCATCGCTTTCGGGCCGGCGACGATGGCGCCGATCGGCACGCCCGAGCCCAGGCCCTTGGCCAGCGGCATCACGTCGGGCACGATGCCGGCCGACTGGTGCGCAAACCACTTGCCGGTGCGGCCGATGCCGCATTGCACTTCGTCGAGCATGAGCAGCCAGCCTTGTTCGTCGCAGACGGCGCGCAACTCGCGCAGATAGTCCCAGCGTGACGGGTTGACGCCACCTTCGCCCTGGATCGTTTCCAGGAAGACAGCGACCACGTTCGGGTTGCTGCGTGCGACTTCGCGCACGGCGCCGATATCGTTGAGCGGCACGCGCACAAACCCTTCGACCAGAGGCCCGAACCCGGCCTGCACCTTGGGGTTGCCGGTGGCCGACAAGGTGGCGATCGAGCGGCCGTGGAAGGCTGCCTCGTAGACGATGATTTCTGGCCGCTCGATGCCCTTGTCGTGGCCAAACTTGCGCGCGATCTTGATCGCGCCTTCGTTGGCTTCGAGGCCTGAGTTGCAGAAAAACACGGCGTTCAATCCCGACAACTCGCAGAGCTTGGCGGCGAGTTGTTCTTGCAGCGGTACCTCGTAATAGTTGGACGAATGAATGAGTTTGCTGACCTGGTCGTGCAGTGCCGGCACGAGCTTGGGGTGGCCATGGCCGAGGGTGTTGACGGCGATGCCGCCGAGTGCGTCGAGGTAGCGGCGTCCCTGGGTGTCCCAGAGCCAGCAGCCGCGGCCATGCGCCAGCGCAATCGGCAGCCGGCCGTAAGTGTTCATCACATGCGGCATCGCGCTTTGGGGCGCAGCGGTTGCGGCGGCTGCGGGGCTGGCAGCCAGCTTGATCGCGGGGTCGGCGGGGGCATTCATCTCGTCGGCTCCTTCAGGCACAAAACGGGCAGCAAGCGCGCAGCAGGCGAACAGCAAGCGGGCAGGGTAATGAAAAACGGCCGGTGCTTGCCCTTTGGCGACAGTCCGGCCGGCTTTGATTCTAAAGCTGGGGCGCGAAATGCCGACGACGAAAGGATCGTAGCGAGTCGAACCCGACACTGCGCCGTCCCCGCCCAGACCACCCACACCGACAGCCTCACCGAACGCGAGATCGAGCCCCATGTTTGCTGCGTCGCCATCCACCACAGGCACAATTCGTGCGGGCGCTCCCTGGCCGGCCGTGGTGCTTTCGCCCGACGCCGCGGCCGAGTTGTGCGCCACCCCGATGATCCCCGCCAAACCGCGCCAACTCCATATCCAGGGCCTCACCCGCGACGGCAAGACCTTCCGGCCAAGCGACTGGGCCGAGCGCCTGGCCGGTGCGATGTCGTGCTTTCGGCCGGGTGGCGCACACGGCGGCATCGGCGCCTTCATCGGCTATTCGCCGTTCTGCGTGCCGCATGTAGTCGACGGCGTGAAATGTGTGATCGTCAGCGAAGAGCTGCGTGCGATCGAGCCGATGGCCTGGGACTTTGTAATGAGCTTTGCCCGCGACAACGATCTGCGCGTCGCCGAGGTGCAGCCGCTGCCGATGGTGCCGGTGCCGCCGACGGCGCAATAGCGGGCGCAGCGGGCGACTTCAAGTCAAGCGCGCAATGCCGCCGGCACGACGCTGCGCGGGGCATTACCCGCCGCGCCAATGAAAATGGCCTGCGTATGCAGGCCAATTTTTCGCGGCCCGCGAAGGGCCCGTCAACAGCGTATCAGGCGGCAAGCGCCTTGATCTTGGCTGACAGGCGGCTCTTGTGGCGCGCGGCCTTGTTCTTGTGGAACAGGCGTTTGTCGGCGATCGAATCGATGACGCTCTGGCCGGACTTGAAGAGGTCGGTGGCCTTGGCCTTGTCGCCGCCGAGCACGGCTTTCTGGATCGCCTTGACGACGGTGCGGAAGTGCGAACGCAGCGACGAGTTGTGCGCGTTGAGCTTCACGTCCTGGCGGGCGCGCTTGAGGCCCGAGGCGAGGCGGACGGTTTTTTTCTTGGCTTTGGACGAGGTGGCCATGGACTACTTGGTGAGGGTCGCGGTGGAGATCGCGGCAGGGGTCGCGGTTAGGGACGGAAACACGATAAGCAAAGACTGTCGAGTATAACACCCTGATGAATCTGCTCAAGGCGGCGTCGACCGTCTCTCTCTTCACTCTGGCGTCGCGGGTTACCGGCCTGGCGCGCGACCAGTTGATGGCCGCGGCCTTTGGCGCCAGCGCATTGACCGACGCTTTCAACGTCGCTTTTCGGATTCCGAATCTGCTGCGGCGCCTGTTTGCCGAAGGCGCATTTTCGCAGGCTTTTGTGCCGCTGCTCGCCGCCACCCGCGCCGCCGACGGTGACGAGGCAACCCACCGGCTCGTCGACGCCGTGGCCACGGTGCTGTTCTGGGCGCTGCTGCTGACGGTGGCGGTCGGCGTCGTCGGTGCGCCGGTGATCGTCTGGCTGATGGCGTCAGGGCTGGCCGCTTTCGACGATGCGGTCTTCATGACCCGGGTCATGTTCCCGTATATCGCCTGCATGTCGCTGGTGGCGCTGGCCGCCGGGGTGCTCAACACCTGGCGGCGTTTTGCGCTGCCAGCGGCCACGCCGGTGCTGCTCAACCTGAGCTGGATCGCCGCCGTGATCTGGCTCGCGCCCTGGTTTGCGGCGCAAGGCATCGAGCCGATTTACGCGCTGGCAGTCGGCGTGGTGGTCGGCGGCCTGCTGCAGCTGGCCCTGCAAGTGCCTGCGCTCAGGCGCATCGGGATGCTGCCGAAGATCGGCCTCGCGCCCGGTGCGCTGCGCGCGGCCTGGTTGCATCCCGGTCTGCGCCGGGTGTTGAAAAATATGGCGCCGGCTTTGCTGGGCGTGTCGGTGGCGCAGGTCTCGCTGCTGATCAATACCCAGATCGCGTCGCACCTGGCGGTGGGCGCGGTGTCCTGGCTGACCTATGCCGACCGGTTGATGGAGTTCCCGTCGGCGCTGCTTGGTGTGGCGATCGGCGTCGTGCTCACGCCGCAGTTGTCGGCAGCGCAAGGGCGGGGCGACGCCGCCGCTTACACCGCGATGCTCGACTGGGGCTTGCGCCTGGTGCTGCTGCTCGCCGCGCCCTGCGCGATCGCGCTCATCGTCTTTGCGCAGCCGCTGGTCGCTGTGCTCTTCCACTACGGCCGCTTCGGCGCCGCAGACGTCGCGCAGACGGTGCCGGCAGTGATGGGCTGGGGCGTCGGCCTGCTCGGCATCGTCGCAGTCAAGGTGCTGGCGCCGGGCTTCTATGCGCGCCAGGATGTGCGCACGCCGGTGCGCATTGCGATCGTCGTGCTCGTGATCACGCAGTTGCTCAACCTGGCGCTGGTGCCCTGGCTGGGCTTTGCGGCTTTGGCGCTGTCGATCGGCCTCGGTGCGCTGATCAACGCCGGCTGGTTGCTGCGCGGGCTGCTCAAGGCGGGCGCCTACCGGCCCGCCGCGGGCTGGCTTGGTTTTGGCCTGCGGGTGCTGCTGGCTTGCATCGCGCTCGGCGCCGCGCTCGCCTGGGCGGCGAACGGCATCGACTGGATCGGTCTGCAGCCGCGCTGGGGCTTGCGCGCGGGTTTGATGGCCGTGGTGCTGGGCGGCGTCGCGATGCTGTATTTTGGGCTGCTGGTGGTGCTGGGGATCAACCTGCGCCAGTTCTCGCGCCGGGGAACTTAAACTCTCGCCCATGCCGATCCACGAGCCCGTCGCCGGGTGACTGCCTTGCACTTCAAAGCCCCGACCGCGCTGGAATATTTTGCCGCGCTGGTGGCTGACGACGGCGGCTTCTCGCTGCTCGAAGCTGCGATCACGGTCGGCCAGGACGAAGCGCCCACGCTCGACCCGCAGACGCTGCTGAACCAGATCGACGCACTCGCAGCGCGGCTCAGGCAGCGCCTGCCCCAGGACGCGCCGCCGCTGCAGCGGCTGCGCACGCTGAACCGCTACTTCTATGCCGAACTCGGTTTTGCCGGCAACGTCAACGACTACTACGACCCGCGCAACAGCCTCATCCACGAGGTGCTGGCCACGCGGCGCGGCATCCCGATCACTTTGGCGCTGTTGTATGTCGAATTTGCCCAGCAAGCCGGTTTGACAGCGCGTGGTGTCAGCTTCCCGGGGCACTTTTTGGTCAAGGTGCGGATGCCGCGCGGCGAGGTCATCGTCGACCCCTTCACCGGCCAGTCGCTGTCGCGCGAAGACCTCGACGAGCGCCTCGCGCCTTACCGCCGCCAACGCGGCCTGGTAGGCGATTTTGAAGCGCCGCTGGGGCTCTTCTTGCAGGCCGCGGCGCCGCGCGACGTGCTCGCACGGCTGCTGCGCAACCTGAAGGAAGTGCATCGCACGGCGCAGGACTGGGGCCGCCTGATCGCCGTCCAGCAGCGCCTGGTGATCCTGCTGCCGCAGGCCTGGGACGAGCGGCGCGACCGTGGCCTGGCGCTGGCGGAAGTCGGCGCCGACGAGGCCGCGGCGGCCGACCTCGCGGTCTACCTCGAACATTGTGCCGACGCCGATGACGCGCCTGCGGTGCGTGAACGCCTGCGCGCCCTCAACGGCGACCCGGAGCCGGCACGGCGACCTTCGCGCCAACCGCGTCTACCGCGACTGCACTAGGCCGCCGACAACAAGATGAGCGCCATCTCGCCGGCCCAGCGCCGCACCCTCAGTTGGCTCGGCATCGCCGCGGCAGCGGTGTTTTTGCTCTGGCTGCTGGCGCCGGTGCTGACGCCGTTTCTGGTCGGCGCGATCCTCGCGTACGCGCTGCACCCGGCAGTCGAGCGGCTGGCGGCGCGCCGGCTGCCGCGGCTGTTGGCGGTGCTCGTCGTCGAGGTCGGTGCGATCCTGGCGTTGCTCGCGCTGCTGCTGCTCATCGTGCCGATCCTGTCGAAAGAAATCCCGCTGCTCAAAGCGCAGATCCCGCTGCTCGCCGACAAGTTGAACCAGAACGTCGCGCCCTGGCTCGCGGCGCAAGGCATCACGCTCGCACTCGACGTCGCCAGCATCAAGGCCTTTGTCGTCAAATATCTCGACGCCAATATCGAAGAGTGGCTGGCCACCGCTTTGAGCTCGGCGCGCATCGGCGGCAGCTTCGTGCTGGCCATCGTCGGCAATGCGATCCTCGTGCCGGTGGTGCTGTTTTATCTGTTGATGGACTGGCCGCGGCTGGTCGAGCGTGTGCAGGCCCTGATGCCGCCACGCCTGCGGGATGGCGTGATCGGCTTTCTCGATGAGTGCGACACCGTGCTCGGCCAGTACCTGCGTGGCCAGTTGCTGGTGATGGGGGTGCTGGCGGTTTATTACGCCGCAGCGTTGATGCTCGCCGGCTTCGAGCTCGCGCTGCCGGTCGGTGTTTTCACCGGCTTGGCGGTCTTCATTCCTTACCTCGGGTTCGGCCTCGGCCTGGCACTGGCGCTGCTCGCCGGTGTGCTGCAGTTCGCCAGCCTGTATGGCCTGATCGCGGTGGCGCTGATCTACGGCGTTGGCCAGTTGCTCGAGAGCCTGGTCTTGACGCCGCGCCTGGTCGGCGAGCGCATCGGCCTGAGCCCGCTGGCAGTGATCTTTGCGCTGCTCGCTTTTGGCCACCTGTTCGGCTTTGTCGGCATCCTTGTCGCGTTGCCGCTGAGCGCGGTCGCGCTGGTCGCTTTGCAGCGCCTGCAGCGGCTGTATCTCGGCAGCCGCCTGTTCACCGGATGAAGCAGGTTCCACTGGCGCTGGCGCCCGAGCCGCTGAGCACCTTCGAGGCCTACCTGCCGGGCCCCAACGCGGCCGCCGTGCAGCACCTGGCCGACGAACTGCCACCCGCTGCGCCGGTCTATTTGTGGGGTCCGCCGGGCTGCGGCAAAACCCATTTGCTGCGCGCGATGGTCCTGGCCTGCCAACAACGCGGGCTGCGCGTCGGCTCGTTCGACGCCACGACGCCGCTGCCCTGGCAGTTTGATCCTGGCTGGTCGATGCTCGTCATTGACGATGTGCAGCAACTCGACGCCGACACCCAGCATGCTGCCTTTGCGCTGCTCGTCGAAGCCCAGGGCCACGGCCTGCCTTGGGCCGCGGCGGGCGACGTGCCGGCGGTTGACCTGGCCCTGCGCGACGACCTGCGCACACGCATCGGCTGGGGCCCGATCTTTGCGCTGGGCACGCTGAACGAGCCCGAGACGCGCGCGGTGTTGCGCCGCGAATCCGACCGCCGCGGCATGTTCCTGTCCGACGAGTTGCTCGACTATTTGCTCAACCGTTTTGCCCGCGACCTCGGAACCTTGATGCCGCTGCTCGAGCGGCTCGACGAATTTGCGATGAGCAAGCGGCGGGCGTTCACGGTGCCGCTGCTCAAGGAAATGCTCGACGCGGAGGCGCAGGCTTGAAGCTCACGCTGTTCGACCTCGACGGCACCTTGCTGCCGATCGATTCCGACCATGCTTTCGGCGCCTTCATGGTCCAGGTCGGCTGGGCTGATGCCACCGAATTCAGCCGCCGCAACGACGCTTTTTTTGCCGACTACCAGGCCGGCCGGCTCGACATGGCGGCCTATATCGACTTCACGACCGCGGCCTGGCGCGACCGCGGCGCCGCCGAGATCGCCGCCATGTCGGCGCGCTACACGGCTGAGATCATCCAGCCGCAACTGCGCGCCGAGGCCATCGCACTCGTCGAGCGGCATCGCGCGCAAGGCGACCTGCTGGCCATCGCCACGGCTACCAACGACTTCGTCACCGCGCCGATCGCGCGCGCTTTTGGTATCGAGCATCTGGTCGCCACCGAGCTCGAGCGCGATGCCGTTGGCCGCGCCACCGGGCGCCTGCGCGGCGTGCCGGCTTTGGGTGCAGGCAAAATCAGCCGCGTCAGTGAATGGCTGGCCGGGCGTGGGCAAAGCCTCGACAGCTTTGACACGGTGACCTTCTACAGCGACTCCACCAACGACCTGCCGCTGCTCGAGCGGGTCACCCATCCGGTGGCCACCAACCCCGGGCCGGCACTCGAACAAGCAGCGCGCGAGCGCGGCTGGCCGGTCCTGAAACTCTTCAAATGATCAAGAAATTCTTCAAGCGCCTTCTCGGCAAGGCCGACCCGCCGCCGCCAGTGACGGTGCCGCTGGGCAAACGGGTCGAGTTGTCGGCGGCCGAACACGGCATCGACCCCAAACTGCTTGACGACAACGCGGTGCGGGTGGTGCGCACGCTCAAGGACGCCGGGCACGAAGCCTATATCGTCGGCGGCGCGGTGCGCGATCTGCTCGTCAATCTGCGGCCGAAGGACTTCGACGTCGCGACCGATGCCACGCCCGAGCAAGTCAAGGCGCTGTTCCGGCGGGCTTTCATCATCGGCCGGCGCTTCCGCATCGTGCATGTCGTCTTCGGCCGTGGCCGCGAGCATGAAGTCATCGAGGTTTCGACTTTCCGCGCGCTGCTCGAGTCGGCGGCTGCCGACCAGGTCGCCGGCAACGAAAAAACATCGAAGGCCGCACTCGCCGGCAAGAGCCATGTCGTCGATGCCGAAGGGCGGGTGCTGCGCGTCAACGTCTGGGGCCCGCAGATCGAAGACGCGGCGCGGCGCGACTTCACCGTCAATGCGATGTACTACGACCCGGTGAGCGAGGTCGTCGTCGATTACCACCGCGGCCATGCCGATGTCAAAGCCCGCGTGCTGCGCATCATTGGCGACGCCGAAGCGCGTTACCGCGAAGACCCGGTACGCATCGTGCGCGCGGTGCGCTTTGCGGCCAAGCTGGGTTTTTCGATCGAGGCCAAATCACACCAACCGATCCGCGAGATGTCGGCGCTGCTGGCCAACGTGCCGGCGTCGCGGCTGTTCGACGAAATGGTCAAGCTGTTGCAGACCGGGCATGCGATTGCGAGCATTGCCGAGCTGCGCAAGCAGGGGCTGGATCGCGGCGTTTTCCCGATCCTCGACGCTGCGCTTGGCGGCGATGGCGGGGCCCACCCGCGGCGCGATCAATTTGTCGGGCTCGCGCTCGAAGATACCGACCGGCGGGTTGCCGAAGGGCGCTCGGTGGTGCCGAGTTTCATGCTCGCCTGCATGTTGTGGAGCGAGGTGCAGGCGCGCTGGACGGTGCTGCGTGCCCAAGGCGAGGCGCCGTTTCCGGCGCTCGGGCAGGCCATCGACGCGGTCTTCGATGCGCGCATCGGCGATATCTCGGGGCGCGGCAAATTGGCCGCCGACATGCGCGAGATCTGGCAGATGCAGCCGCGCTTCGAGCGCCGCACGCCGGCCGCAGCGAACTCGCTTGTCGAACAGGCGCGCTTCCGCGCCGGCTACGACTTCCTGCGCCTGCGCGCCGATGTCGGCGAGCTGCCAGCCGAGCTGGCCGATTGGTGGGAAGACTACTCACTCGGTAGCGACGACGAACGCGAGGCGCTGCTGCAAGAGGTGCGCACGACACAGATGAAACGGGTGCCGGGTGGCCGGCCCGCGGGCGGCCAGCGCGCCGACTCGGCGTATGCCGAAGCCGCCGCTTCGCCGGCAGCCGTGGTGGTTGATGGCCGAGCGGTGCCCGGTGTCGAAGGTGTCGACGCTGTCGAAGGCGCCGATGCCGGCGCCGCGCCAGCGCGCAAACGCCGGCGCCGCCGGCGTCGTGGTGGTGGTGCCGGCACTGGCGGTGGCGGCGAGGCCGACGCGCCGACCAGCGGCGAGTGAATACCGCCGCGGCGGCATGCGCCTGGGTTGGCATCGGCGCCAACCTTGGTGATGCTGCGGCGACTGTGGCTGCCGCGATCGACGCGATCGGCAGGCTGCCAACGACGCGGCTGCTGGCGCGGTCGAGCCTGTGGTGCAGCGCACCGGTGGACGCGACCGGCCCGGATTTTGTCAACGCGGCCGCATCGATCGAGACCCGGCTCGAGCCCCATCGGCTGCTGCACGAACTGCTCCAGCTCGAAGTCGCGCACGGCCGCCAGCGGCCGTATCCGAATGCGCCGCGGACACTCGATCTGGATCTGCTGCTGTACGGCGGCCGCGTCATCGACGACGCCGAACTGACGCTGCCCCATCCGCGCATGCACCAGCGCGCGTTTGTATTGGCGCCGCTGGCCGAGATCGACGCTGCGCTGCGCATCGGCCAGCTCGGCAGCGTGGCCGAGTTGCTGGCCAAGCTGATGGGTGCACAAACGTCCCAGCAACTGACGCGCCTGCCGTCGGTGTGATCGCGAATGACAGTCATGTGACCGCGCCGCCTACAATCCGCGCCGCGAGCCTGCCGGCCGCGCCCGGGAAGGTTGCGCAGAATGATTTTCAGCAAGTTGCTGCCCCGCGAGGGCAATTTTTTTGAGCTGTTCAACCAGCATGGCGACCGCATCGTCGAAGGCGCGCGCGCCTTCATGGCGATGGTCGAAAACTACGGCGACCTCACGTTGCGCGAGAAGTACGCCGCCGAGGTCGACAGTGCCGAGCGGGCGGCCGACAAGGTCACCGCCGAGGTCAACCGGCTGCTGCACAAGACCTTCGTGACGCCGATCGACCGCGAGCAGATCCTCGGCCTGATCAATGCCATGGACGATGTGCTCGACCTGCTCCAGGACACCTCGGAAACGATGTCGCTGTACGACGTGCACCACATGACCGAAGACGTGCATCGGCTCGGCGAGATCAGCGCCAAATGTTGCGAGCGGGTGCAGCATGCGGTGACCCTGCTGCCGCGCCTGAGCGACGCCGCCACGGCGGCCGCGGCGATCAAGACCTGCGAAGAGATCGACCGCCTCGAATCCGACGCCGACCGCGTGATGCGCAGCGCGATGAGCAAGCTCTTCCGCGAAGAGCCCGACGTGCGCGAGCTGATCAAGCTCAAGGCGATCTACGAACTGCTCGAGTCGATCTCAGACCGCTGCGAGGATGTGGCGAACCTGATCGAGGGTGTGGTCCTCGAAAACTCATGAGCGCCCCTGGGCCGGCGGGCGCCGGCCGTCTCCTGAGGGGATCGAGCAAAGTGGCAAAGCCACATTTCCTTGGGATCCCGCGGCCATGATGCAAGCCGCGCCGGTGGGCTTCTGGATTGTGGTCGCGCTCGTTGCGCTGGCGCTGCTGTTCGACTTCATGAACGGTTTTCACGACGCGGCGAATGCGATCGCCACGGTCGTCTCGACCGGTGTGCTCAAGCCTTTGCAGGCGGTCGCGATGGCCGCGTTTTTCAACGTCGTCGCGATCTTCATCTTCAAGCTCAGTGTCGCCGCGACGATCGGCAAGGGCATCGTCGAGCCCGGCGTCGTGGATCACATCGTGGTCTTCGGCGCCCTGGTCGGTGCGATCTCCTGGAACGTGCTGACCTGGTGGTATGGCATCCCGTCGAGTTCGTCGCACGCGCTCATTGGCGGCATCGTCGGCGCGGTGATCGCCAAGGCCGGGGCGGGCAACCTCATCGCCGCGGGTGTCTTCAAGACCGTGGCCTTCATCGTGATTTCGCCGCTGCTTGGTTTTACGCTCGGCTCGTTGCTGATGGTCGCGGTGGCGTGGATCTGCCGGCGCACGTCGCCGCTGCGCGCTGACAACGTCTTTCGCCGATTGCAACTGGTCTCGGCGAGCCTGTACTCACTGGGCCACGGCGGCAACGACGCGCAAAAGACGATCGGCATCATCTGGCTGCTGCTCATCGCCACCGGCAGCGTCAGCGCCGCTGACGAGTCGCCGCCGGGCTGGGTCATCTGGTCTTGTTATCTGGCGATCGGCCTGGGCACCTTGTTCGGCGGCTGGCGCA
>JANOKR010000442.1:0-14605 GCA_031419315.1 Betaproteobacteria bacterium | reverse complement strand
CGACTCTGCGCGCGCCGATGCCGGAAGTCGCAAAACGGTGGTTGGTGTACGTGAATTGGCCGGCAAGCTGGCCGCAGGTCGCCATTACGGACTGATTCCATTGATCGCAACTTGGGGAGAGCACTACGCTAGAATCTGGTTGATTCAACCAGACGGGTGGGCGCATGGAATCGATCGGCCTTTTTGAAGCCAAGACACATCTGTCCGAGCTGGTCGCGCGTGCCGAACGTGGCGAAGAGGTCGTGATCACGCGCCACAACAAGCCGGTGGCCAAGCTGGTGCCGATCGGCGACGTGCCGCTGCAGGCGCTGAAGCGGCGGCGCAAGGCGCTGCTGCGGCTGCAGGCCGTCGGCGCCGATGTCGCCACGCGCGGCGGGCCGATCACACGCGAGGAAATTCTCGATTGGGTGCACGAGGGGCGCCGGTGATCGTGCTCGACAGCTCCTACGCGCTGGCGCTGGTCATGCCCGACGAACAGCGGCCGGCGTCGCTGGGCCGCGTGCTCGATGCGCGCCTCTTCGCGCCAGCGATCTGGCCGCTGGAGATGGCCAGCGCGCTGCGCAACGGCGTGCGCCGCGGCCGCTTGCTCGAAGGCCAGATCGGCAGCCTGTGCGCCGACCTGGAGGAATTCGAGATCGATGTCGTCGCGCCGACGCACACCCTGCCGCAGCGTCACTACGACGCCGCACAGTCCCATGCGTTGACGCCCTACGACGCGTCCTATCTCGACCTGGCGCTACAGCGCCGCTGTTCGCTGGCCACGCTCGACCAGGCGCTGGCGGCTGCGGCCTCGCGCGCCGGGTTGACCGTACTTTCCTGAACATCCTCAAACCATCCGCGACCACCAGCGACCGCTGGCGACCGCCAACACGCCGACCCCGATGAATGCCTCCGAAATCCGCTCGACCTTCCTGAACTATTTCGAGTCCAAGGGCCACCAGGTCGTGGCCTCGAGCCCGGTGGTGCCGGGCGACGACCCGACGCTGCTGTTCACCAACGCCGGCATGAACCAGTTCAAGGATGTGTTTCTCGGCTTCGACAAACGCAGCTACACCCGCGCTGCCACGTCGCAGAAATGCATCCGCGCCGGTGG
This sequence comes from Betaproteobacteria bacterium, assembly GCA_031419315.1. Taxonomy (GTDB): domain Bacteria; phylum Pseudomonadota; class Gammaproteobacteria; order Burkholderiales; family Burkholderiaceae_C; genus Rubrivivax. Next base: position 13,512 of record JANOKR010000442.1, on the reverse strand, counting down.
CAAACACAACGACCTTGAAAACGTCGGCTACACCGCGCGCCACCTGACGTTTTTCGAAATGCTGGGCAACTTCAGCTTTGGCGACTATTTCAAGCATGACGCGATCGTGCTCGCCTGGGAGTTATTGACGCAGCAGTTCAAACTGCCGGCTGAGCGCCTGTGGGCGACGGTCTACGCCGAAGACGACGAGGCCTACGACATCTGGCTCAAGGTCATCGGGCTGCCGGCCGAGCGCATCGTGCGCATTGGCGACAACAAAGGCGCCCGCTACATGTCAGACAACTTCTGGATGATGGGCGACACCGGGCCCTGCGGCCCTTGCTCGGAAATTTTCTACGACCATGGCCCGGCGGTGGCCGGCGGCCCGCCGGGATCACCCGAGCAAGACGGCGACCGTTATGTTGAGATCTGGAACAACGTCTTCATGCAGTTCAACCGCAGCGAAGACGGCGTCATGCACCGGCTGCCCAAACCGAGTGTCGACACCGGCATGGGGCTGGAGCGCCTGGCCACGGTGCTGCAAGGCGTGCACAGCGTTTTTCAGGTCGACCTCTTTGTGCGCCTGCTCGAAGAAGCCAAGCGCGCCGTCGATGCCGGCGGCGCTGCGGCGCTTGGTGGTTGCGATGCCGCGTCGCCTTCACTGAAAGTCATCGTCGACCATATCCGCGCCTGCGCTTTCACGATTGCCGACGGCGTGATGCCCGGCAACGAAGGCCGCGGTTATGTGCTGCGCCGCATCGCCCGGCGTGGCATTCGGCATGGCTACAAACTTGGCGCACGCAAGCCGTTTTTTCATTTGCTCGTCGCGGCGCTGGTCAGCGAGATGGGCGAGGCCTATCCGGCACTGCGCCGCGATGCCGCGCGTGTCACCGCCGTGCTCAAACAGGAAGAAGAGCGCTTCTTCCAGACCATCGCCAACGGCATGGAGATTCTTGAGTCGGCGCTCGCTGGCGGCGCAAAAACCGTCGACGGCGATACGGCGTTCAAGCTGCACGACACCTTTGGCTTCCCGCTCGACCTGACCGCCGATGTCTGCCGCGAACGCGGCGTGAGCGTCGACGAATCCGGCTTCAACCTGGCGATGGATCGCCAGCGTTCGCTGGCCCGCGGCGCTGCCAAATTCAAGATGGCGCAGGGGCTTGAATACAGCGGCGAGGCGACGGTCTTCCGCGGCTACGACCATCTGCAGTGGGATCAGAGCAAGGTCACCGCGATCTATGTCGACGGCAACTCGGTGGTGCGCGCCGCGGCCGGCGACGATGTCGTGATCGTGCTCGATCAGACGCCGTTTTATGCCGAGAGCGGCGGCCAGGTCGGTGACACCGGCGAGCTGCGCAATGCGCGTTCGCGGGTGCTCGTCGAGGATACGGTCAAGGTCCAGGCAGCGGTCTTTGGCCACCAGGGCCGCGTCGTCGAAGGCGCGCTTGAAGTCGGTGATGTGTTTGTCGCCAAGGTCGACGCCGACCAGCGCCAGCGCACGGTGCGCAACCACAGCGTCACGCACCTGATGCACAAGGCGCTGCGCGAAGTGCTCGGCGCGCATGTGCAGCAAAAGGGCAGCGAGGTCAGCCCCGAGCGCACGCGTTTCGACTTTGCGCACAACGCGCCGATGAGCGACGCGCAGATTTTGCAGGTCGAGGCGATCGTGAATGACGAGATTCTGGCCAATGCGGCGACGCAGGCGCGCGTGATGGCCATCGACGCCGCGCAAAAAACCGGCGCGCTGATGCTCTTCGGCGAAAAGTATGGCGACGAAGTGCGCGTGCTCGATATCGGCTCCAGCCGCGAACTTTGTGGCGGCACGCATGTCCAGCGCACCGGCGATATCGGGCTCTTCAAGATCGTCGTCGAAGCCGGTGTTGCGGCTGGCGTGCGGCGCGTTGAAGCGCTGACCGGCGGCAATGCGCTGGTGTACTTGCAGACGCTGGAGTCGACGCTGGGCGGTGTTGCGGGTTCGTTGAAAGTCACACCCGCCGAAGTGCCGGCGCGCATTGGCGCTGTGCTCGATCACGTGCGCGCGCTTGAGAAGGAAATCGCCGCGCTGAAGGGCAGGCTCGCATCCGCGCAGGGCGACGAGCTGATGGCGCAGGCGGTCGACGTCAAGGGTCTCAAGGTGCTCGCCGCGGTGCTGCATGGCGCCGACGCGAAGACCCTGCGCGAGACGATGGACAAGCTCAAGGACAAGCTCAAGTCGGCGGCGATCGTGCTGGCTGCGGTCGATGGCGGCCGGGTCCAGTTGGCAGCCGGCGTCACGGCCGATCGGGTCGGACGGGTCAAGGCCGGCGAGCTGGTCAATTTTGTGGCCCAACAAGTCGGTGGCAAAGGCGGGGGCAAGGCCGACCTGGCGATGGCCGGTGGCAGCGATGCTGCGGCGTTGCCCAAAGCGCTGGCGTCGGTTGCGGCCTGGGTTGGCGAGCGCGTCTGAGCATGATCATGGTCGACCGACCCGATGGCGTGACGCTGCGCCGCGCACGCCCCGACGATGCCGACGCTTTTGTCGCGATGATGAGCGACGCCGCGGTCTACCCCGGCACGATGCAATTGCCCTATGCCGACGCGGCGGTCTGGCGCCACCGGCTGACCAACCCGGCAGCAACGACCGGCATCGTGACCGCCGATCTTCATCTCGTCGCCGTCCACGACGGGCAGCTCATTGGCAGCGCGGGCCTCCACCCGGCCGGCGCGTCGGTGCGGCGCCGGCATGCGATGGGCCTGGGCATCACGGTGACAAGCGCCTGGCAAGGCCAGGGTGTCGGCCACCTGCTGATGATGGCGATGTGTGAACATGCCGATCGCTGGGTTGGCCTGCTGCGCCTGGAGCTGACGGTCTTCACCGACAACAGCCGCGCGATCGCGCTCTACCAGCGCCACGGTTTCGAGATCGAAGGCACCCACCGCGCTTACGGCCTGCGCGACGGCGTGCTGGTCGATGTGCATTCGATGGCGCGGCTGCATCCGAACCCTCCGCGCCTGCCGTCGGCATCGTCGTCGCCATGACCGATCCGAACAGCGAGCCCGCGGCCGCTGCTGGCGAGGCGCCATTGGACCTGGCAATCGCAGCCTTCGACATGATCTGCCGCCGGCTGGCCGGCTTCGACGACACCATCGATACCGAATGGGCCGACGGCTACCTCACCGCGCTGGCGGCCGGGCCGCGCAGAGTTGAAATCGACGAGTGGCTGCCGCTGATGTTGGGCGACAATTTCGATCGCGCGTTTGCCGATCCCGCCGATGTGCATTTGGCGCGGGCCGCTTTGATGCAGCGTCTGAACGAGTTGCGCCAGGATCTCGACCCCGAGTGCTTGCTCGACAACCCCGACACCGTGACCCTGGCGCCGCTGATGCAGGTCTGGGATGACGAGGCCCGCGCGCGTGTCGTCGAAGAGGGGCATGCGACGGCCGAGGAGGTGGCCAAGGCGCAGACGGGCGCCGCCTGGGCCGAAGGTTTTTTCTCAGCCGTCGACGACTTCGCCGACGACTGGCCGATACCTGAAGCCGACGACGAACTCGCCGACACTTTCACCGCGCTGTGCGAGACCATCGCCGCACTCGGCTGGGACCCGGCCAGCGAGCGTTTTATCAACTTCGCCAAGGCCGGCTGGAAAGACGCCGACCCGAGCCGCGACGAACTTATCGACGAAGCGTGTTTTGCGGTACAGGACCTGCGTGTCTACTGGCTCGACCACGGGCTCAAACATGAGCCCATCCGTCTCGAGCCCAAGGTCGGCCGCAACGACCCTTGCCCCTGCGGCAGCGGCAAGAAGTTCAAGAAGTGCCACGGCGCGTGAGCGCCTGGGCGCTCACTGATGTACCTTCGTGCGGCGCACTCCGGTATTCGCCCTTGGGGCGGCTCGGCGGGCTCTTGCGTCGTCGAACGGACCAGGCCAGACCCGCGAGCCCGGCGAGCATCAACAGCGCAGCGCCAGGCTCCGGAATGCCCGGCACGTAGTCGAAGGTCAGCGCCGTTTGTGATCCGGTGAAGTTGCCGCTGCCGACAAAAGTGAGCCGGGTGACAAACGCCGTGGCGTCCGCCGGATCGAGCAGCGCGGCGGCTTCGATGCCGGTGACCGTGAAGGCGGCTACTCCGTCTGCGAACCCATGTGTGGTGAAGTCAAAGATCTCGTTGCCGCCGACTTCGAAGCTTTGGCCGCCCACCGTGATCAGGTAGCGGTTGTCGCCAATGCCGACTGGCAGACTGACCGACTTGAAAAGCGGGTTGCCGCTGCCGATCCTGTAGTCGTAGCCGACCGCGACCAGCGGGTCGATGAAGATCGGTACATCGGCCACCACCGCGGCGGAGAACGTATACACGCCGGCCACTGACTGATCGACCGGATCGAGGGCCGGCGTGGCAATGAAGCCGTGGCTGTGGTCGGTGGCGTCGTTCCAGAAGCCGACCACCTGGCCCAGATTGTTGTTGCCTTCACCGAGGGTCGACGTGGCGCCGGGCACGGCGATGGTCTGGTATCCAGCGGCAGTACCGGTCCACGCCAGAATTGGTGAACCGGCGCCGGCGCCGCGCAGCCAGCCCGCGATCTGCCCGACATCGTTGATCGCCCGGGGTGCCAAACGGGCCACGTCGGCAAAGCTGAAGGTTGCGTAAGTGCCGGTGTCGAGGTTGCGAAGATAACCCTGTGAACGCACGCTCATGTCGCCGACCATTTGGCCGGCGCCGTTGATGCCTTGTGCGATGCCGAAGCCAGCACCCCATGCCAGCGCGGTGAACGAGCCGGTGCTGCGGTCGAGCACGAAGCCGTTGATTCCAAAACCCGACGGGTCGTCGGCGTAGGTGCCGGACACATAACGACCGTCGGGCGAAATGGCACGCAGGCTGGTCCCGGTGGCCCCGGCAAAAGGCACATCCACCGCCGTATAGGCGCCACCTTCCCAGATGAAACCGCGCTGTGTCGATTCGGTGACCAACTGCGGCACCTGGGTTTGGGTTACCGGATCCCAGACGTAGTTGACGACCTGACGCGGCCGCGTCGAGTCGCCGAAGACGCCGACGACCGCGGCCGATTCGCTTATGCCCAAGGCGCTGATGTACTCCGCACCGGCAGGCCCATCAAGCCGCAGCAGCGATCCCTGCGTGTAGAGGTAGCCAAACTGCCGGTCAGTAACGGCGGTGCCGACAAACTGGCCGGCATCGTTGATATCCCAGATATCCGTGCTGCTGCTGCCAGGCACGTCGAAGGGGGTGACCACGTAGGCCGCCAGCGCAGCGGTTGGCGCGGCGCTGAGGCCGACACCGAGAACGACGAACGCTGCGATAGCGTGCTGACGTAGTTTCATGCGCTGCTCCCCTGTTTGAATCGACGACAGCCGCCGCGGATGCAACAGCGGCATTCAAGCGCTTGGGTGTGACAAAGTCAACCGGCGTCGTCATCCAATCGATGGATGCTGCGCTGGTGCACCCACGGCCGCGGAACCGCACGCCGCTGTAGGCTACATTGCGCGCCATGCCTGAACGCCTCGACCTGCAAGGCCGCCACATCGTCCTTGGCTTGAGCGGCGGCATCGCCTGCTACAAGTCGGCCGAGCTGACCCGCGCCTTGGTCAAGGCCGGCGCCACGGTGCAGGTCGTGATGACTGACGCGGCGATGCAGTTCATCACGCCGTTGACGATGCAGGCGCTCAGCGGCCGGCCGGTGTTCACCAGCCAATGGGATGCGCGCGCGCCGGCGTCGATGGCGCATATCGACTTGTCGCGGCAGGCCGATGCGATCGTCGTCGCGCCGGCGAGCGCCGACTTCATCGCACAACTGGCGCAGGGGCGGGCGGCCGAGTTGCTCGCGCTGATGTGCCTGGCGCGGCCGCTCGAACGCTGCCCGCTGCTCGTCGCACCGGCGATGAACCGCGAGATGTGGGCGCACCCGGCGACGCAGCGCAATCTCGCGCAGATCATCGCCGATGGCGCAGGTCTGCTCGGCCCGGGCCACGGCGACCAAGCCTGCGGTGAATTTGGCGACGGCCGGATGCTCGAAGCCGACGAACTCTGCGATGCGCTGATCGCTTTTTTCCAACCCAAGCTGCTCGCTGGCAAATCGGTGCTGATCACCGCCGGGCCGACTTTCGAGGCCATCGACCCGGTGCGCGGGATCACCAACTTGTCTAGCGGCAAGATGGGTTTTGCCATCGCGCGTGCCTGCGCCGAAGCCGGCGCCGCGGTGACGCTGGTCGCCGGGCCGGTGCACCTGGCCACACCACGCGGCGTGCGCCGCATCGATGTCCGCAGCGCGCTGCAGATGCACGATGCGGTGTTGCCGCTGGCCGCGGGCCAGGATGTTTTTGTCGCCACCGCGGCGGTCGCCGACTGGCGGCCGGTGGCGGCCAGCGAGCACAAGCTCAAGAAAGACGCTTCAGGCCAGGTGCCGGCGTTTGTGATGACCGAAAACCCCGACATTCTGGCAGCGGTGGCGCGCCTGCCAGAGGCGACGCGGCCTTACTGCGTTGGCTTCGCTGCCGAGAGCCACGATGTGCAGCGCCACGCGCACGAAAAACGCCTGCGCAAGGGCGTGCCGCTGATCGTCGCCAACGACGGCCCGGCGACCTTCGGCCGCGATCACAACACCCTGCTGCTGATCGACGCCGACGGCGCGACGGTTTTGCCGCGTGCCGACAAACTTGAACTCGCCCGCGCGCTCGTCGCGGCCATCGCTGCCAGACTGCCTAAACAATGACTTCAGTGGATCTGAAAATCCTGGACGCACGCATCGCTGACCAGTTGCCGCAATACGCCACGATCGGCAGCGCCGGCCTGGACCTGCGCGCCTGCCTCGACGCCGCAATCGTCATCGAGCCCGGCCAGACGGTGCTCATCCCGACCGGCCTGGCGATGCACATTCGCGATCCTGGGCTGGCGGCGATGATCCTGCCGCGGTCGGGCCTCGGCCACAAACATGGCATCGTGCTCGGCAACCTGGTCGGCCTGATCGACAGCGACTACCAAGGCCCGTTGATGGTGAGCTGCTGGAACCGCGGCAGCGCGGCGTTCACCGTGCAGCCCTTCGAGCGCATTGCACAACTCGTGATCGTGCCGGTGGTGCAGGCGGCCTTTCGGGTCGTCGACGAGTTTGGTTCTTCGCAGCGCGGCGAAGGCGGCTTCGGGTCGACGGGCAAGCACTGAGCGTTTGCTGCTCGGCACAACGAGCGCGGCGCGCTCGGCTCGCATCGCGCTGTGTGCCGACGACCGCGATCAGTGAAGATCGACGGCGTCGTAGTTGATGTCGTCGTCGTCGTCGCCGCTACGGCGGTTCGAGATCACTTGCAGGTTCGACGCGCCGACGCTGCCGGCCTCGATTTCTTCGTCACTCGCGGCGCGCACATCGGCAACCTTCAGCGCGATGCGCAGCGCGATGCCGGCCAGCGGATGGTTGCCGTCGAGCACCACATGCGAGGGATAGACTTCGGTCACGGTGTAGAAGACATCGGCCGGCATGTCGGGCGTCGCACCGCCGTCGGGCAGGCCTTCGAACTGCATGCCGATGTCGAGATGTTCGGGAAACAGTTCGCGCGCTTCGAAACACACCAGGCCGGAGTCGTATTCACCAAAGGCGTGTTCGGGCTCGAGGTGCAACTGCGCTTCGAATCCCGGCCCCTGGCCGTCGATCGATTCTTCGACCTTGGGCAGCAGGTCGTCACCGCCAAAATAGAACTCGACGGGTTCGGTCAGCGCGTCGATGGCTTCGCCTTGGGCGTCGGAAAGTGTCCACGTCAGGCTGACGACGCAGGGCTTGCTGATGATCATCAAAGAATCATCGCACAGGCCACAATCGTGCATGGACGTGCAACAGGCGCTGCAACTGCTCGGGGGCCTCTCGGCCGAAACTTTCATGCGCCGGCATTGGCAAAAAAAGCCCTTGCTGGTGCGCCAGGCGATGCCCGGTGTGCAACCGCCTGCAAGTCGGCAGGCGCTGTTTGCGCTGGCGGCGAGCGACGATGTCGAGTCGCGGCTGGTGCAACGCGACGGCGGTGGCTGGTCGGTGCGCCAAGGCCCGTTGCCGCGCCGTGTTTTGCCGCCGCTGCAGCGCCGCGAATGGACTCTGCTGGTGCAGGGCGTCGACCTGCATCTCGACGCAGCGCATCGCCTGCTCCAGCAATTTCGGTTTGTTCCCGACGCGCGGCTGGACGACCTGATGATCTCGTTTGCCACCGACGGCGGCGGGGTCGGCCCGCACCTGGATTCTTACGACGTGTTTTTGCTTCAGGTCCATGGCCGGCGGCGCTGGTCGGTGGCGCGTGTTGACAAGCCGGCGGACGCCGCCTGGGTCGAAGGCGCGCCGCTGAAGATCCTGCGCGACTTCACACCACAGCAGCAGTGGCTGCTCGAACCCGGCGATATGCTCTACCTGCCGCCCGGCTGGGCGCATGACGGCGTCGCGCAGGGCGAGTGCATGACCTGTTCGATCGGGTTTCGCGCGCCGCGCAACACCGATCTTGCCGCCGAAATCCTGTCGCGTCTGGCCGACGATATTGGCCGCGACGACGGCCGGGCGCGCCTGTACCGCGACCCGGCGCAGCCTGCGACGGCCAACGCGGCGCGCGTGCCGGCGGCGCTCCAGGATTTCGCGCTGCGCGCGGTCGCCGCCGCGCTGCGCCGCAGCGACGATTTGCATCGTGCTTTGGGCGAAAGCTTGACCGAGCCGAAGGCCCGGGTCTGGTTCGATGCCGGCGCCGCGCTGCCCGACGACGCCGCAATGGGGCTGCATGCGCGCACGAAGATGCTCTACGACGACCAACATGTCTTCATCAACGGCGAAGCACATCGTGTCGGCGGCCGCGACGCGCGACTGTTGCGGCAGCTGGCCGACGAACGCCGGCTCTCATCGGCAGGATGGCAAGCCTTGAGCGACGAGGCCAAGGACGCAATGCAGGACTGGGCGCACGCCGGCTGGCTGCAAATCGACAGCCGTTATTGACGATGGTGATTGACGAAGGTGATGAACGACCGTGACGGAGCATGGTGATGAACCCGCAGGCCAATGACCCAGCGCCCCCAGCGCCCCCACCGCTCGCAGCCCCCGCGGCGCCCGCTGCCAGCGCTGAAATCGATTCCGCCAAAACCTTTGGCGATGCGATCGTGGCGTCGGTCGCGCAGGCCTTGCAGCGGCGTGCGCGCCGGCTGGTTTTTGTCGACCCCGACTTCGGTGACTGGCCGCTCGACAACATCGAAATGCATTCGTCGCTGACCGGTTTTGCGCGCCTGCCGGGGCGCGAACTGGTGCTGCTGGCCAGCAGCTTCGATGCGATGCAGCGCCGATGCCCGCGTTTTGTCGTCTGGCGCCGCGTCTGGGGCCATGTCGTGGCGGCCTGGCGCCCGGCTGACGACGAGGTCCGCCTGCCGTCGGTGCTGCTGGCCGATCGCACGATCGCCGTCGAATTGCTCGACCGTGTCGACTGGCGCGGCCAGGTGCTCACCGACGACCGACGCCTTCACCGGCTGGCCGACGAGGTTGACGTGTTCTTGCAACGCTGCGAGCCGGCTTTTGGTGCGAGCACGCTCGGGCTTTAGGGATTGCACCTAGGCGGCATATAATCGGGGGCTGGTCACAACGGGCATGCGCCCTGTGTGGCTTGAGCTGAGACTCTTCGAATTAGCGTGACGTCGTGTCGATGTGACATCGCAAGAGCACCCTTCAGCGTTTGATCACTTCATCGACCTACAGACTCTTCGAGGACATACATGAACAAGTCGCTCCTGCTCGCCCTGGTTGCCGCCGCTGCGCTGGCCGCCTGCGGCAAAAAGCCGGAAGCTGCCGCCCCGGCTGCTGCTCCCGCCGTTACCGCCCCGGTGGCGGAGGCCGCTTCGGCTGCCGCGTCCGCCGTCGCTGGTGCCGCCTCCGTGGCTGCCGGCGTCATTGCCACCGCCGCGTCTGACGCTGCCGGCAAGGCTGCTGATGCCGCCAAGGACGCCGCCGGCAAAGCCGTCGACGCCGCCAAGGACGCCGCTGCCAAGGCCGTCGAAGGCGCGAAGAAGTAATTCTTCCGGGCTTCACCAGCGAAGCAAAAAGCCGCCCTCGGGCGGCTTTTTTTTGTCCGTCGCTCAGGGCCTCAAAGGCCCGTCCAACGCCGGGTGTCGTTCAGCGCAACTCGTTGACCAGCAGGCTGATGATGCGCTGCGCCGTCGCCCCGGTTTCGGCTACGCCTTGGGCGTTCTGCACTGTCACCAGGCTGCGTTCGCCTTCGCCCTTGACGGCCACGCGCAGGCGGGTCTGCGCGCTGGTGCTGTCGCCACCGCTGAACAGGCGCGCCAGGAAGCCCGGGTCTTCCTTGCCCGCGGCGCCGGGGTCGACATAACGCACGTAGTAGATGCCGCCAGCACGGTCGCGGTCTTCGACAGTGAAGCCGCTGCGGTCAAGCGCAATGCCGACACGCCGCCAGGCGCGATCGAACCCGTCGTTGACTTCAAGCGACGCGGCCCCGGTGGCGGCGCTCGCGCGCGCCCGCGCCGGCACCTCGGTGGCGCCAGTGACGCTGCTGCGCGCAGTCTCTTCGCGGGTGCCCAGGCGGACCATCAGGCGCGACAGGAATTCGGCTTCGAGCTGCGGATCATTGGCGCGCGCGCGCCACATCGTCTGGTCGCGCTGTGGCGTCACAAAAACCTCTTCCATGCCGCGGTGGCTGATGAAGATTTCGGCGCCGGCCGGGGTGCGCTCGACGCGGGTGCGGAAGCGGTCGCGTTCGCCGGTCGAGTACAGGCCATCGAAGAGCCGGCCGATGGTGTTGCGGATCAGATCGCTGGGCAGCTTGGCGCGGTTTTCTGCCCAACCGGTTTCGAGCACACCCGCTTCGGGGCTGTCCATCTCGACGGCAAAACCGCGTTCGAGCCAGAAGGCCTTGATCTGCGGCCAGAGCAATTCCGGCGCCGTGCCGGTGACAAGCCAGCGCTGGTTGCCTTGGCGTTCAACCCGCACATTGCCGACCGCTGCCGGGGCGACGGCCGCGATGGCCACGGCGGTAGTCGTCGCCGACGTACCGGTGCCGCTGGCGCTGACCGGCCCGCCTTGCGGCCGGTAGCGGCTGTCGCGGGCGAGCTGGGTCAGGTCGGGCGGCACATCGAGCGGCACGGTTTTTGCGGCCTGGCTGCGGTAGTCGACCTTGTCGCCGCCGAGCACACGTTCGACCGATGAACAGGCGCCGAGCGCGGCCGCCGCGGCGACGGCGATCGTCGATGTGCGAAACAGGTGCCGGGCAGAAATCGGATTCTTCGTCTGGGTCTGGATCACGTTCAAGGTCTCCGGGCGCTGCTAAACACGCCCTGTCAGTGAATTCGCCAAGGCTGCCGATGAGATTGGCAGCCGGCGACTTCGTTCACGCGGCAGCGGCATCGCCGCGTTGCGTGTGTGGATTCAAGGGGGTGGATTCAAGTCAGCCCGCTATCGTGCATCGCGGCGCCAACCAGCGCCTGGCCGTCAGCCGTCAGCGGCACGATCGGCAGGCGCACCGTGGCGCCGCAGCGCCCGAGTTTTTGCAGCGCCCATTTGGTCGGCGCCGGGCTGGGTTCGCAGAACAGTTGCCGATGCACTGGCAGCAGACCCAGGTGGATCGCGGTGGCGCGGCGCAGCTCGCCTTCGAGCGCCGCAGTGCACATCTGGCTCATCAGGCGCGGTGCGATATTGGCCGTGACGCTGACGTTGCCATGGCCGCCGAGCAGCATCAAGGCCAGCGCCGTGCCGTCGTCGCCGGAATAGATCGAAAACCCGCGCGGTGCATGTTTGATCAACCAGGCGGCACGTTCGATATTGCCGGTCGCTTCTTTGATGCCGATGACACCCGGCACCTGGGCCAGCCGCATCACGGTGTCGTGCTGCATATCGGCGACCGTGCGGCCGGGCACGTTGTAGAGCACCACCGGCAGGTCCACCGCTTCGGCGACGGCCTTGAAATGCTGGTAGATGCCTTCTTGCGACGGCCGGTTGTAGTAGGGCACGACTTGCAGCGTGCTCGACGCACCGACACGTTTTGCAAACCTGGTGAGCTCGATCGCTTCTGACGTCGCGTTGCCACCCGCGCCGGCCATGATCGGCACCCGGCCGGCGGCATGTTCGACCGCGACACGAATGATTTCGCAATGTTCGTCGACCGACACCGTGGGCGATTCGCCGGTGGTGCCGACGACGCAGATGCAGGCCGTGCCTTCAGCGATGTGCCAGTCGATCAGGCGGCGCAGCGCGCCATAGTCGATGCTGCCGTCTTCGTGCATCGGGGTGATCAGCGCGACGATGCTGCCAGTGATTCCGTTCATGCTTTTCCTTGCGAGGGCCTAAGTTTACCGGGCCGCCGACATCGATACCGACAGCGACACCGCAACCTACAACGGCGCCGGCTCGACTTGCGCTGACGGCGACTGTGCACGTCGCGCAACGATGCGCTGCACGACCCGCGGTGGCGCGTCGATCAGGCCATGCTCATACGCGACGGTGGTGAGGCCCGAGGTCGCTTGCAACAGTTCACCCGGCGAGAGCAGGAAGTCGGCCCGCGACGGCCGCCCAAAACGCGCCTGGCCGAGCCCGAAGGTTTCGTAGATGAGCAGGCCGCCGGGGGCCACCGCAGCCACGATATCGGCCAGCCGCGGCCGCCAGAGATAGTTGGTCACGACCACCGCATCGAACTGACGGCCAGCAAATGGCCAGGCACCGTTTTCGATATCGGAGACCACGATTTCGGCGATATCGCGCAGCGGCCCGGCGGCGGCCGCATCGCGGTCGACACCAGTCACCAGGTGGCCACGCGCGGCCAGCCAGCGCAGATGGCGGCCGCTGCCGCAGGCGACATCGAGAACCGAGCCGCCAGGGGTGATCAGCGAAGCCCAGCGCACCAGCCATGGCGATGGCTCCATCGTCAGAAACACGCCCAGACACGCGCGGCGAGGTCGACGACCAGGTGCGGGCTGAGATAAGCGACGAATACCGCTGCGAGCGCCAACAGCGCGGCGGCCCGCGCCGCCCACACCGCAGCGAGGCGCTGGCGCGGTGACATTGTCATGCGGGCACCACCGCAGCGCCCGCCGTATGCGGCCGCACGATCGGCGTCTCGCGCACCGGCCAGTTCACGATCGCGGCCACGATGCCGAGCGCGACCGCGATGCCCCAGACGATGTCATAGCTGCCGGTGGTCTCGTACAACTTGCCACCGAGCCAGGCGCCCAGAAACGAGCCACATTGATGGCTCAGGAAAACGATGCCACCGAGGGTCGACATGTACTGCACGCCAAAGATCTGCGCGACGACGGCGTTGGTTGGTGGCACCGTCGACAGCCACAGCAGCCCCATCGTCGCCGCGAACAGGTAGACGCTCCAAGGTGTCAATGGCGCCACCAGAAAAGCGACGATGACGATTGAGCGCAGCAGGTAGATCGTGCTCAGGATGCGGGTCTTCGAATAGCGCTGGCCCAGCGACCCGGCGGCGTAGGTGCCAAAAACATTGAACAGGCCGATCAGCGCCAGCGCGGTCGTCGCCACGTCGGGCGTCAGGCCATGGTCCTTGAGATAGCTCGGCATGTGCACGCCGATA
>JANOKR010000441.1:0-2203 GCA_031419315.1 Betaproteobacteria bacterium | reverse complement strand
TCAGCCAGCCACTCGCTTTCGTGCGGCAGCGGCGCGGCGGGTGCGCGGCACTGGCCGCAGATCAGGCGCACCAGGCGTTGCGCGATGACCAGGCGCACGCCGAGTGCGACCATGTACGGCGGGATGCCCATGTCACGCAGCCGCATCGGGGTTGCCGCGGCGCTGTTGGTGTGCAGGGTCGACAGCACCAGGTGCCCGGTGAGGGCCGCGCGCAGGCCGATCTCAGCGGTTTCCTGGTCGCGCATTTCGCCGACCAGGATCACGTCCGGATCCTGGCGCAGGCAGGCGCGCAGCACACGCGCAAAAGTCAGGTCGACCTTGTCGTTGACCTGGACCTGGTTCAGCCCGGGCTGGCGATATTCGACCGGGTCTTCGACGGTGATGATCTTGACGTCGGGCGCATTCAGTTCGGCCAGCGCCGCATACAGCGTGGTGGTCTTGCCGCTGCCGGTGGGGCCGGTGACAAGCACCATGCCCGACGACGCTGTGAGCGCAGCACGCAGGCGCTTGAGGATCGGCTCGGGGATGCCGATCGCCGAGAGTTTCATCCGCGCCGGGTCTTGCACCAGCAGGCGCATGACCACCGATTCGCCGTATTGCGTGGGCAGCGTCGAGATGCGCACGTCGAGTGTTGTGATGCCGACCTTGACCCTGAAGCGGCCGTCCTGCGGCAGGCGTTTTTCAGAGATATCCAGGCTGCTCATCAGCTTCAGCCGCTGCACCACCGCACCGGCGATGCGCGAATCGGGTGTGCTCTGCACCTGCATCACGCCGTCGATTCGAAAGCGGATCTGCAGCGCACGCTCCTGCGGCTCGATGTGGATGTCAGAGACATGGCGCTGGGTCGCCGACTCGAAGATCGAGTTGATCAGCTTGACGACCGGCGCTTCGTCGGCCGAGGCGCTGTTTTCCAGGCCCGACAGATTGAGCACACCGTCGCCAACATCGGCGGCGACTTCGCGCGCAAAGCCGGCCATCGCCTCCTTGCGCTGGTAGATGCGCTCGACCGCGGCGAGCAGGGCACCTTCGGCGACCACCGCCGGCACCAGCTGCACTTTCAGAAGCCGCGCAAGCTGGTCAAAAGCGACCATGTCGGCGGGGTCGACCATGCCGACTTCAAACCCATCAGCGAGGGGTCGGATGAGAATCGCGCGCAGCCGGCGCGACTGCACTTCAGGCAGCTTTTGCACCAGCACCGGGTCGAGTTCTTCGCGCGTGATATCGACGAAGCGGATGCCGAGTTGGTCGGCCACGACCTCGGCGATCTGGGCTTCGGAAACGAGCTTCAGGTCGGTCAGCGCGCGGCCAAGTTTGCGCCCGCTGGTCTTTTGCAGCTCGAGCGCCTGGTTGAGCTGCTTGTCGTCGATCAGGCCCTTGCTGACGAGCACCTCGCCGAGGCGGAATCGGCGCGCATTGAAGACGGGGGCGGCAGGGCGGTCCATGGCGCGGGTGCGGCTCAGTCGAGTGAACGCAGGCGCTGGTCGACGTAGGTCGCCAGGTCTTCGCGCGGCAGGCCGATCGCTTGCGCGCGGGCGTAGGCCTGGCGGGCACGCGCGCCCTGGCCTTCGGATTCGAGCGCGACTCCCAGGCCGAGCCACCACATCGGGTTGGCGGGCTGGTGGCGGGCGGCGTTTTCGTAGGCGCCCAGCGAACGTTTGAACTCACCTTGCTGGGCCAGGATGCCGCCGCGCAGGCCGTCGGCATCGGCGCCGGTCACGCCGTGTTGGTCGAGCGTGGCCAGCGCCTGGGTGGCTTCGCCTTGCGCGACCTGGATGCGCGCCAGCAGCAGTGCCAGCGTGGTGTCGCCGGGGTTGTTTTGCAGACCGTCGCGCAGCAGTAGTGCGGCGCGCTCGCTTTGCCCCGACTCATGTTCGAGCACCGCCGCGAGCAGCCGCGTTGGTGCGTGCCGTTCGTCGATGGCCAGCGCTGCGTGGGCACGTTCGAGCGCGGTGCGCCGCTGCCCGGCCTGGGCCAGTTCGGTGGCCTGCCGGAACAACGCTGCGACTCGTTGATCGCTGCTCGGCGCGATCAGGCGTTTGTCGATGCGGCTCGGCAGCGGGATTGGCGTCAGCAGCGAAGCGGGCAGCGGCAACGCGGCGGTGGCGATGGTGGGCTCGACCGCTGCACTGATGTCGCGTGCGCGCGCCGGCATAGCGGATTGCGTGGCGGTGTGCGTGGCGGAGTGCGTGGCGGGCGCGACCAT
>JANOKR010000440.1:0-5402 GCA_031419315.1 Betaproteobacteria bacterium | reverse complement strand
GCGCTGCTCGACCAGCCCGCCGGCGAATTGACGGTGGCCGGCCGCAAGCGGCTGGAACTGGCGCGCGCGCTGGCCACCGGCCCGAAGCTGCTGCTCCTGGACGAAGTGCTCGCCGGCCTGAACCCGCAGGAGATCGGCGCGATGCTGCCGGTGCTGCGCCAGATCGTCGCTGACGGCGTCACGGTGTTGATGATCGAACATGTCATGCAGGCGGTGATGAACCTCGCCGAGCAGGTCTGGGTGCTGGCGCAGGGGCAGCTCATCGCGGCGGGCACGCCGGCCGAAGTCACCTCCGACGCGGCGGTCATCGAGGCCTATCTGGGGCCCGGTGCAGCGGCACGTTTGCAGGCGATGCCGGGATGAATGCGGGCATGAACGCAAGCATGAACACAAGCCCAAACGCTGGTCAAGCCGCGACCCCGCCGGCGCTGCTCGAAGTCCAGCAACTGCGTGGCGGCTACGGTGCCGTCGAGGTGTTGCGCGGGGTCGATCTGGTCGTCCGCGCCGGCGAGATCGTGGCCCTGCTGGGCAGCAATGGCGCCGGCAAATCGACCCTGAACCAGACCGTCTGTGCGCTGCTGCCGGCGTGGAGCGGGCAGATGCGCTTTGATGGCCACGATCTGGCGCGAATGCACTACCGCGATGTCGTCAAGGCCGGGCTGATCCAGGTGCCCGAGGGGCGAAAAATTTTCCCCAACCTGACGGTGCTCGAGAACCTCGAAATCGGCTCGTTTGCGCGCGCCCGCGAGCACCGCACCATCAACCTCGAGCGGGTCTTTGTGATCTTCCCGCGCCTCAAAGACCGCCGCACGCAGAAGGCCGGCACGATGAGCGGCGGCGAGCAGCAGATGCTGGCCATCGGCCGCGGCCTGATGGCCGAGCCGCGGTTGTTGATCCTCGACGAGCCCTCGCTGGGCCTGTCGCCCTTGCTCGTCGAAGAGATGTTTACTTTGATCCGCCGCCTGCATGCCGACGGCCTGTCGGTGCTGCTTGTCGAACAGAACGTCGCGCAGTCGCTCGAGATCGCCGACCGCGCGTATGTGCTCGAAAACGGCAGCGTGTCTTTTGCCGGCACACCCGCCGAGCTGCTGGCCAGCGACGGCCTGCGCCGCGCCTACCTGGGGCTGTGATGGTCGCCGCGCAAGCCACATGAAATCTACCGCGCATCCCACCACGCTGGCGCAAAAACTTGTTGCGCATGCCGCCGGCCGCGCGCATGTGCAGCCGGGCGAGATCGTGACCTGCCGGGTCGACCTGGCGATGTTCCACGACTCCAGCGGCCCGCGTCGATTGCAGCCAATGCTGGCCGAGCTGGGCGCGAAAATCTGGGACAAAAACAAGGTCGTGCTCGTGCTCGACCACTATGTGCCTGCGGTCGACGAAGAGTCGCGCCGCATCGTGCGCATCGCGCGTGAATGGGCCGCCGAGCAGGCCCTGCCGCATGTCTACGACAGCCTGGGCATCTGCCATGTGGTGGTGCCGCAGGCCGGGCATATCCGGCCTGGCATGTTCTGCGTTGGCGGTGATTCGCATTCGCCCACCGGCGGTGCTTTTGGCGCCTACATGTTTGGCATCGGTGCGACCGAGATGCTTGGTGTTGTCGTCACCGGCGAGATCTGGCTGCGTGTGCCGCAGACGATTTTCATGCGCTGGACCGGCCGCCTGAGCGACGGTGTCAGCGCCAAGGACATGATGCTGTTGATGATCGGCCGGCATGGCCTGAACGGCGGCCAGTACCAGGCGGTTGAATTCTGCGGCGAGGCGGTGCGCGCACTGCCGATGGCCGAGCGCATGACGCTGGCGAATATGAGTGCCGAACTCGGCGCGCAGGTCGGCCTGGTCGAGCCCGATGAAACCACCCGCGTCTGGCTCGCCGCGCATGGCGCACCGGATGTGGATTTCAGCCCCTGGCACAGCGACGAAGACGCGCCGGGTGTCTGGCATCACTTCGATGCGTCGTCCTTGCCGCCGCAGGTGGCGCTGCCCCACAGCCCGGCAAATGTGCGTGCCGTCGACGATCTCGAGCCGACCAAAATCGACATCGCCTATATCGGCGCCTGCACCGGCGCCAAGCTCGACGACCTGCGTGCCGCCGCGCGTGTGCTTGCCGGCTATCACATCGCGCCCGGCGTGCGGTTGCTGGTGGCACCGGCAAGCGTCGCCGACCGCGACGCCGCGGCACGCGAAGGCATCGTCAACCTGCTCAGCGAAGCCGGCGCAACCTGGCTGCCCAGCGCCTGCGGTGCCTGCGCCGGTTATGGCAGTGCGATCCCCGAAGGCAGCACCGTGATCTCGTCGACGGCGCGCAATTTCAAGGGCCGCATGGGCGCCGAGTCGGCGCAGGTTTATCTGGCGTCGCCGTTCACGGTGGCGGCCTCGGCGCTGCGTGGTTGCATCAGCGATGCGCGTGAGGTGTTGTCTTGAGCGCGATTGCGCATCGGGTCTGGAAACTGGGTGCCGATGTCGACACCGACCAGCTCGCGCCCGGGCCGACGATGAAGTTTGGCATCGACGTCACCGCACGCGCCTGCCTGGCCACGCTGCGGCCGGCGTTTGCAGCCGAGGTGCGCGCGGGTGATGTGATCGTCGCCGGCGCGCACTTTGGCATCGGCTCGTCGCGCGAGCAGGCGGCCAGCGTGCTGGTGCATCTGGGTGTCGCGGCGGTGATCGCGCCGTCGTTCAGCGGGCTGTATTTCCGCAATGCCTTCAACGTCGGCCTGCTGCTGCTGACCTGCCCGAAGGCGGGCCTGATCGGCGACGGCGAGCTGGTTTCGTTCGACGCCCGCGCCGGCGAGATCCAGCGCGCCGACGGTCAAAAGCTGCGCTGCGAAACGATCCCCGCCTTTTTGCTCGACCGCGTCGAAGCCGGCGGGCTGATGGCGCAGCTCAAGGCAAAACGCAAAAGCTGACCCGAACACACCAACACACGCGACCTATCCCTGACCCCACCTGAGGTTCCCGATGAAACAACCCGAATTTGACCTGCTGATCAAAAACGTTTGTGTCGTGCGCCCGCAAGGCAACGTCGTGCACGAAGGTGATATCGCGGTGCTCGGCGGCAAGGTCGCCAAGGTCGCGCCCGGCATCGATGCCAGCAGCGCCAAAGAGGTCTATGACGGTCGTGGCCGGCTGGCGTTTCCTGGCGTTGTTGATGCCCACATGCACAGCGGCATCTACTCACCGCTGGCCGAAGACGCGGTGAGCGAAAGCAAGGCCGCGGCGATGGGCGGCGTGACCTCGTCGCTGAACTACTTTCGCACCGGGCAGTACTACCTGAACAAGGGCGGGCCGTACAAAAAATTCTTCCCCGAGGTGTTGAAGCTGAGCCGCGACCGCTTTCACGTCGACTACGGTTTTCACCTCGCGCCGATGAACGGCCAGCATATCGACGAGATCCCGATGCTGATCGAAAAACACGGCGTCGCGAGCTTCAAGATTTTCATGTTCTACGGCTCGCATGGCCTGCACGGGGCGAGCAATACGCAGCGCGACTTTCTGATGATCGGCGAGGACGAACGGTACGACCTGGCACATTTCGAATTTGTGATGCGCGGCATCCAGGCGGCGCGCGAACGGCTGCCTGATCGCGCCGCGCAGATCTCGCTGTCGCTGCATTGCGAGACCGCCGAGGTCATGACCGCGTATACAAAAATCGTCGAGCGCGACAAGTCGATGAAAGGCCTGGCGGCGTACAGCGCGTCGCGCCCGCCGCACTCAGAAGGCCTGGCGGTTTTCATCGCCGCGTACCTGGCCAACGAAACCGCGCTGCCGAATATCAACCTGCTGCACCTGAGCTCGCGCAAGGCGGTGCAGGCGGCGCTGATGATGGCCGATGTCTTCCCGCACATCGACTTCAAACGCGAGGTCACGATCGGGCACCTGATGCTGGACATCACGTCGCCGGCGGCCGAGCTGGCCAAGGTCAACCCGCCGATCCGCCCGCGCGAGGATGTCGAATACCTTTGGCAAGCCTTGCTCGCCGGCAAACTCGACTGGGTCGTCAGCGACCATGCCTGCTGCCGCCACGAGACAAAAATCCCGAAGCGATATTTTGGCAATGTCTGGATGGCCAAGAGCGGCTTCGGCGGCACCGAATACCTGCTGCCGGCGTTGGTCAGCGAAGGCACCCGGCGCGGCATGGGCTACAACCACATGGCGCGGGTGACGAGCTGGAACCCGGCGCAGCGCTACGGCCTCAACCACAAGGGCGATATCGCGGTCGGCTTCGACGCCGATATCGCCATCGTCGACCCGGCACGCCGTTGGACCATTGACGCCGCGGCCTCGCCGTCGACGCAAGGCTACACACCCTTTCAAGGCCTGGAGTTGTCGGCGCATGTCGACAGCACGTTCTTGCGCGGCATGAAGATCTACGACGGTGGCCAGGTCATCGGCAAGCCGCGTGGGCGCTATCTGCACCGGCCGACGGCGTGAGTGTCGGCGTCTGAGCTCGCACGGCCGACGACCACGGTGGGACCCAAGGCCAAGGCGGCGATCACCACAGCGATGACACCAATGATCGCGCCAACGACCGCGCCAACGACCGCGCCAACGATCGTCACCGCCAGCAGCCTGCCCGTAGGGACACCGCAGTTGCCGGTGCTCATCGTTGGCGCTGGCGCCTGCGGCCTGACCGCGGCGCTGATGCTGCGCGATGCTGGTATTGACTGCGCGGTGCTGGAGCGCGACGCCGTGCCGGGCGGGTCGACTGCGCTGTCCTCGGGTTTCATCCCGGCCGCAGGCACCGCGGCGCAGCGTGCTGCGGGGGTGGTGGGCGACAGCGCAGCGCGATTTGCCGCCGAGATCCAGGCCAAGGCCAAGGGCGCGGCCGCTTCGCATCTGGTGACCGCGTACACCCACGCGATTGGCCCGGCGATCGATATCTTGCAGGCCCGGCATGGCCTGGACTTCGAGTTGCTCGACGGTTTTTTGTACCCCGGCCACGGCCTGCGGCGGATGCACAGCGTCAAGCAGCGCACCGGCGCCGCGCTGGTCGCCGCGCTTGAAGGCGCTGCGCTGCAGGCCGGCGCAATGTTGCTGAACAACGCGCTTGTGCAACAGCTCTGGTGTGACGTTAGCGGCCGTGTACTCGGTGTTGGCCTGCTGCGGCCCGACGGGCGGCTTGAAGTGCTCGGCTGCGACATGCTGCTGCTGGCCTGCAACGGTTATGGCGGCAACCGCGCACTGGTGCAGGAGCTGCTGCCGCAGATGCAAGACGCGGTGTTTGCCGGCCACGTCGGCAACGACGGCAGCGCCTTGCTTTGGGGCCGCCAGCTTGGCGCGAGCACGGCTGACCTGGGCGGCTACCAGGGCCATGGCTCCTGGGCAGTGCCGCAGGGCGCGTTGATTTCCTGGGCCCTGATGAGCGAAGGCGGCGTGCAGGTCAACAGCCGCGGCGAGCG
>JANOKR010000439.1:0-1508 GCA_031419315.1 Betaproteobacteria bacterium | reverse complement strand
CCTCCAGCGAACCATCCATCATCACCGAGCTGAAGCCCAGATCGATCGCGCCCTGGCAGACCTCGGGGCTCTGGCCGTGGTCCTGGTGCATCACCAGCGGCACCTTGGGATAGGCCTCCAGCGCGGCCTGGATCAGATGCTTGATGAACGCCTCGCCGGCATATTTGCGGGCGCCCGCGCTGGCCTGCAGGATAACCGGCGCACCGACCTCGCTGGCCGCCGACATCACGGCCTGCACCTGCTCGAGGTTGTTGACGTTGAAAGCCGGAACGCCGTAGCCACGCTCCGCGGCGCGGTCAAGCATCTGACGCAGTGAAACCAATGGCATGGTGTGACCTTGAAAGAGTGGATGAATGAAAAAATCCGATAGCGCCCCATCACCACGCGGCCACGATGGCCGGCCGACGTACCCGCGCCGTAACTCACGTCAATTCTACGGGCTGCCCGATTGTCAAAAGCCCTCAACCTGGGCCGCGAGCAGCGCCCGGCGCGGTGGCCGGATCACTCCACGCGACAGACCTTGAGCATGTTCGTGCCGCCGGGGTATCCCATCGGTTCGCCGCAGGTGATCGCGTAGGTGTCGCCCGGCTTGAGCGCACCGCGGTCGATGAGCAGTTTTTCGGCGGCGCGCAGCGCCTGGTCACGATCGGAGTGCGAAGGCATCAACAGCGGCTGCACGTTGCGGTACAGCGCCATCTTGCGTTCGCTCAGCGCTTTGGACGTCAGGCCGAAGATCGGCACCTTGATGTTGTGCCGGCTCATCCACAGCGCCGTCGAGCCGCTCTCGGTGAGCGCCAGGATCGCCTTGCAGCCCAGGTGGTGCGCCGTGAACAGCGCGCCCATCGCGATGCTCTGGTCGATGCGGCCGAAGCGTTTGTTGACGAAGTCGCCGTCAAGCTCGACCTCTTCGGCGCGCTCGGCTTCGAGTGCGATCGAGGCCATCTGCTCGACCGTCTCAACCGGGTATTTGCCGGCCGCGGTTTCCGCACTGAGCATCACCGCATCCGTGCCGTCGAGTACGGCGTTGGCCACATCGCTGACCTCGGCGCGCGTGGGCACCGGATTCAGGATCATGCTTTCCATCATCTGCGTCGCGGTGATGACGACCTTGTCCATCTCGCGCGCCATGCGGATCATGCGTTTTTGCAGGGCGGGCACGGTCGCATTGCCGACCTCCACCGCAAGGTCGCCACGGGCAACCATGATGCCGTCGCTGGCGCGCAGGATCGCCTCCAACTGCGGGATCGCCTCGCTGCGCTCGATCTTGGCGATCAGCGCCGGCTTGTGGCGCGTCGCCTCGCCAGCGACATTGGCCAGCTGGCGCGCCATTTCCATATCGGTGGCGCTCTTGGGGAAGCTCACCGCCAGGTATTCGCACTGGAACGACACCGCGGTTTTGATGTCGTCCATATCCTTGGCGGTCAGTGCCGGCGCGGTCAGCCCGCCGCCCTTCTTGTTGTTGCCCTTGTTGTTGGACAAGTCGCCGCCCATGGTGACGACCGCATGCA
>JANOKR010000438.1:0-2569 GCA_031419315.1 Betaproteobacteria bacterium | reverse complement strand
GACACGGTGGCCAAGCACATGGCCGCGATGGCCGCACTCGGCGAACCGGTGCTGTCGAGCTACCGCCTGCTGTGCGACCGCACCGTGCCGCTGGCGCTGGCGCGCGGCGGCATCGATGCGCAGACGGCGCAGCGGCTGCGTGGCATCCTGGGTACGAACGGAGCGCACTCACGATGACCGACAGCGCACACGAAGCGGCTGAATTGCTGTGGCGCCATCGCTGCGCCGGCACAGTGCTGGAGGCGCTGCCGCCGGCCCTGCGCCCGACCAGCCACGCGCAGGGCCACGCGATCCAGGCCGAGTTGCCCATCGTCGCGGGCGAGCGCGTCGTGGGCTGGAAAATCGCCGCCACCGGCCAAGCCGGCCAGGCGCATATCAACGTCGGCGGGCCGCTGGCCGGGCGCATCTTGTCGAGCTTCGTCGTCGATGCCGGCGTTGCGCTTTCTCTCGCCGGCAACCGCATGCGCGTGGCCGAACCCGAGTTCGGATTTCGCCTCGGGCGCGACTTGGCGCCTCGCCCAAGCCCGTATGCGCTGCAAGAGGTGCTCGATGCGGTGGCGTCGCTGCACCCGGCCTTCGAGATCCCCGATTCGCGCTACGCCGACTTTGCCCGCGCCGGCCAGGCGCAACTGATCGCTGACGACGCCTGCTGCGGGCGCTTCGTTATCGGCGCTGCGGCGGCCGACGGATGGCGCGCGATCGACTTGCGCAGCCACGCCGTGCACGGCACCGTGCGCGGGCCGGACGGCGGCACCCGCCTCGTGCGCACTGGCGACGGCAGCGCCGTGCTCGGTGATCCGCGCATCGCGCTGGCGTGGCTGGTCAACGAGCTGTCATCGTTGGGCATCACGCTCGAAGCCGGCCAGTTCGTTTCCACCGGCACCTGCATGGTGCCGATGGCGATCACGCCGGGTGATCGAGCGCAGGCTGACTTCGGCGTGCTCGGCGGTGTGTCGCTCGACTTCTCGCCCTGAAACACGCCCTACTTCGCGGTCGCCGCTTGCGGCGATGACGCTGCCGCCGCGAACTCTGCGCGGATGGCTGCGCCATGCTCATCCACTGCCGGTGCGGCGCGATAACTCGCCTCGTCCCACTCGCTGGCCCAGGGAATCGCCGGCACCTCCACGCTGCGCGGCCCCACCGGCATGCGGCGCGTGCGCAGCTGCGGGTGCTCGATCAGATCGTTGAGCGAATTGACGCTGCCATAAGCCGTCTGCGCGTCGGTCAGGCGGTCGATCATCTCGGCGCTGGTGTGCGCGCCGAACACCGCGGCCACCTTGGCGTCGAGCCACTCGCGGTGCTCCACGCGCGCGGCATTCGAGGCGCAGCGCGCATCGCCGTGCAGCGCCGGCTCCTGCAAAACGCTGCGGCAGAAGTCGGCCCACTCGCGCTCGTTCTGGATCGAGATCACGATGTCGCGCCCATCGGCGCAGGTGAAACCGCCATAGGGCGCGATCGTCGGGTGCTTGAGGCCCACACGCCCCGGCGGGCGCCCACCGTAACGCGCCTGCAGGTAAGGCACCGCCATCAGCTCCGCCGCGGAGTCAAACAGGCTCACCATGAGCGCCGAACCGCGGCCCGAGCGCGCACGCGCCAGCAGCGCCTGCTGGATGCCCACCAACGCATTCAGGCCGGCGTTGATGTCGCACAGCGATACCCCTATGCGCCCCCAGTCGCCGGGCGCGCCACTCACCGCGACGAGGCCGCTCTCGGCCTGCACCAGCAAGTCGTAGGCCTTCATCTTGTAGAGGCGGCCACGGTCGCCATAGCCGCTGATGTCGCAGGTGATGAGGCGCGGGTGCAGCACGCGCAACGCGGCGCTGCCCAGCCCCAGGCGCTCCGCCGCCCCCGGCGCCAGGTTTTGGATGAATACGTCGGCGCGCGCGATCATGCGGCGCAGCAGCTGCAGGTCGGGCTCGCGCTTCAGGTCGAGCGCGATCGATTCCTTGCCGCGGTTGATCCAGACGAAGTAACTCGACTCGCCGTGCACCGCGCTGTCGTAGCCGCGCGCGAAGTCGCCTTCGGGGCGCTCGATCTTGATCACACGCGCACCGGCGTCGGCCAGGCGGCTCGAACAATACGGCGCGGCCACCGCCTGCTCAAGCGCCACCACCAGCAATCCGGCGAGCGGCAACTCGGCGGTAGCTTCCGCCTGCGGCGGCGACGAGGGGCTGTGGGTCATGAACGCTCCCGGGGCAGATTCGCTCTCATGCCGGCGATTGTGCAGAGCACGCCGCGCGCGGGGCCATTGCTTTTGCGCGAAACCAGCATTGACCAGCCTGCAATGGCGCGTGCGCGAGCGTCGCGCCACAGTGCCGCATCGTCGAACCGCCGCACCGCCGCACCGCAGCGCACCACCATGACGCCCCGCTCCTACCTCTTTGTGCCCGCCGACCGGCCCGAGCGCTTTGCCAAAGCGCTGGCCAGTGGCGCCGATGTGGTGATCGTGGACCTGGAAGACGCGGTAGCGCCCGACGCGAAGGCCGCCGCGCGTGCGGCGCTCGCGCAGTGGCTGGCCGGCGCGGCGAACGCACCGCATGTGCCGCATGTACCGCTGTTCGTGCGCACC
>JANOKR010000437.1:0-2919 GCA_031419315.1 Betaproteobacteria bacterium | reverse complement strand
CGCGATAAGCGCCGCCGCGGGCCGGCCAACTGCGGTTCGCTTCATGTTGCACTCCCCTGCGCGCACGCAGCTGCCGTTGGCGGCACCGGCGACCGCCGGGTCATCCACCGGCGCAGCTGCCACCACAGCCCCAGGGCCGACACCAGGATGCCGGCCAGGCCGCCGGCGTACTCACCCCAACCATGCTCATGCGCGACTTCAGCGGCGGCGGGCTGATGCAGGTCGAGTTCACCTGCAAGCAGGTCTGATGCCTTTGCCGTCGTGACACTCGCCGTCACCGCAAGCACGCCGTAGGTCAGCGCTTGTGCCAGCGTGGCCTCAAATTCACCATCGCCGTGCGGCTTGATCTCAAGCTTGACACCACCGAGCTCGACTTCGAGCTTGGCGCCGTTGACCGGCGCGTTGTCCACCGCGTGGTCGAGGAACAGCGTGACCTGCTTGCCGTTGATCACGCCGACCAGCTCGAACAGATCGGATTCGGCGGTGAAGCGTGGCAACGCCCGGCTGCTTGTGACCGACACGGCCGGCCCATGGTCATGGCCGTCACCAGCCGTCGCCGACAGCGGCAGAAGGGGGAGCACCAGCGCGGCGCCAACCAGGGCGGAGAAACGTCTGAGGTTCATGGATTCTGGTCCTGAAAATGGATGATGATGGGTTCAAGTCCGCAGCCGCCGCACTAACGCAGCATCACGCCGAAGGCCTGCTGCATCGACGACAGGGCATGCGCGACTTCGACCCGCGCGCGGTTGAGCTGGCGTTCGGCGTCGCCTGCTTCGATCTCGATGCGCAGGCGCGTGGCCAGTTCAACCTGGCCGAGACGGAAGGCCTTGTCGTAGAAGCCGCGTGCCTCACGCGCCAGCGCAACTCGCCGCTCGGTCGCGTAGAGCACGCCGAGAGCGCCGCTGCGTTGCGCGCCCGCGGCCCGCGCTTGCGCTGCGACGCGATCGCGCTCATTGGCCAGCAGCGCCTCGGCTTCAACCAGTTCGGCCTTCGCATCGGCCGCCTTGGCCTGCTGGCGGTCGTCGGAGCCGAGCGGAAAGCGCAGCCCCAGCGTGAGCGATTGTCGATACGCCTCGCCGACGGCGCCGCGCTCCCGCGTGGCCTGCAGCGCCAGCTCCGGATGGGCCCGCTTTTGCACCACCACAAGGTCGAGCGCGCGGCGTGCCAGTTCGGCCTTGTCGGCTAACTCGCGCAGCAGCGGGTGCGCGCTGAGCAGCGACTCGTCGGGGTCGCTCGCCTCGGTCGGCGCGACGCTGGGCGTAGCCATCGTCGCCGCAACGCCGATCAGGGCCTGCAGCGCATGCAGCGCTTGCTGCTGCGCGGCCGCCGCCGCCGCCAGGTCCGCCTGCGCTGAGAGCACCGCGGCATCGGCCTGGTGCTGATCGGCACGCGCCAGGTCACCGGCCCTGACCCGCCGCGCGACGTCACCGGCCAGTTGCCGGATCGGCCCCAGACGCGACTCGGCCGCCGCCAGATCGGTGTCGGCGAGCTGGGCCGCCCACCACGCATCGCGCACCGCACCGGCGATGCGCCACTTCGCGGCGGCGACACGACCGTCGAGTGCCACGAGTTGCGCAGCAGCGAACGCCCGGCTGCGGTCGCGTTCACCCGGCAACCAAATCGGCACCGACACGCCAGCAACGATTTCCCGGCCCCCGCCGCTGTTGCCTGGCGCGTCGGTCTTGAGCGACGCCTCCAGCGCCACCGGCTCGGGTGTCCAAGCCCGGGCGACCTGCGCCGTCGCGGCGCCGGCGCGCTGCCGTTCTTGCAGCGATCGGGCCACGGGCTGGCGCGCCCACGCCGCGTCGACGGCTTCCTTCAGCGACATCGATGGACGGGCCTGGGTCTCGGCGCTGGTCAACAGCACCACCAGCGCCGCCCACAGCGCCGCGGCGCGAAAGCGCCTTGTCACTGCCTGGTGGCCACAGCAGTCACCCCGGATACCGCAGGTCTTCTTTTGCATCGTCATCCTTGTCGTACAGCGGGCCGGAGATTCGGGCGGAGTACTGCTTGCGCGAGCGCGGCAGCGCTGGCCTGGCGCCGCGTCAGCTTCGCCACAGTCGAATGGATTGGGTCCAGGCTTTTGTCGACCGCGTCATGGCAGCTCGCACCTGAGGCGCCAAAGTTGACGTGTTCGCAGTGGGCCTCGTGGTCAGTCGCAGCGTCGTCGCATCGCGAGGGCAAGCGGCCTTCGAGACCCGGCAACCCGATTTTGTTGGCGCTGGACGCCGCTTCGGCGTTCCAGGCCCAACGCGCCTAGACGGCGAGTGCCCGCGGCGGGCGCAGCAGGCGCTGCGGAATATGGTCGAGGACCAATCGATCGTAAGCGTCGAAGGCGCTCTTCGAGGCCGCGGTCGGGTGCGGGGCGGGCAGGTTGATCAAGTCGACCACCGAGTTGCCGTGGCAGGTAGCGCAATCGGTGTGGATGTCCGGGCCGGCAGCGTCGTCGCCCGCGGTCGTCAATTCCAGCGCGCTGTTGAGTTCGGCATGCCCATGTCCATCCACGAGGCCCTGATCATGGTCATGTTCATGCGCATGGTGACCGAGATGCTGCGCGGCGCTACCAGTCTCGTGCCGGCATGCGCTGGCCACGGTCGCCCAGGACCACTGCAGCGGCAGGATCAGCAAAAGGACGATGAGAACAAGTCGACGCATGGCGGCGGCAGTGTACCCAACACTCGTGACCAAAGGCAGCGCGACCGATTGGGCGCGTCCGCGCGCGGTGACCAATTGCGCGCCGACAGGCACCGGGATCGCGGCGTCAGGCCGCGATGCGCATCGAAAAATCGATCGCTTGAACATCCTTGGTCAGCTTGCCACTCGAGATGCGGTCGACGCCGGTGGCGGCGATCTCGCGCACCCTGCTCAAGTCGACGCTGCCGGAGATTTCGAGCAAGGCCCGCCCGGCATTGACCACAC
>JANOKR010000436.1:0-12187 GCA_031419315.1 Betaproteobacteria bacterium | reverse complement strand
TGCGCAGCGCGTTCAGGCTGGGCAGGCCGATGTCGCGGCCGCGGGCGATATTGATCGCCGTCAGGTCCAGCGGCAGGCCGAGCAGGGTGTTGCGCAGGGCGTCGACAAAAAACTCGTCGATCTCGTTGGCGCGCACCCGCGCCATGCCGGCGAGCTCGGCCGTGACGTAGGCGTGCGAGCCGATGCCGCTGAGGATGCCGCCGACGTTGGTGGTGGCAAAGGTGGCCGGGGCCAGGAAGGTCGCCAAGAGCGCGATGTCGCTGGTCAGGTGGCCGGTCTGGCTGATGACGTTGTGCGAGGCCGAGGTCTGGGTGTGGCCGAAGCGGAAGATGGCGTGGGCGAACTCGGTGGACACGGCCGGGTCGAGCGCGGCGGCAAACGCCGCGTAGGTGTCCAGGTTGGGCGTCAGGCGGGCGACATATTCGTCAAACGAGATCTGCTGGTACTGGGCCTCGACGACTTGCCGGGCGGCCTCGAAGAGCATCTCGCCCGACCACTGCGCGGCGTAGGCTGGGCCGCGTGCGGCCACGAGCGCTTGAAGTTCGGCGTAGACCCGGTTGTGCTCGGCGAAGAACAGGCCATGCACCGAGGTGAGCATGTAGTTCTCGTTGGCTCGGCCGTCCCCGGCGATGAAGTGGATGGCCAGCAACTCGTCGTCGTAGAAGGTGCTGCCCGAGCCGGTCAGGCCGATCGCCGAATCGGCATCCGGGGTCTTGCCGCTGGGCACGGCGTTGCGTGCGAGGTCGTCCAAGAAGGCGTGCCCGATGCGCACCGGCAGGCCGCCACTGAGCACGATCTCGGCTGAGCCGCTGCCGTTGCGCAACAGGCTGCCGTCGGCGTTGAAGCGCAGCATCGGCAGGTTGAGCACGTCGTTGTCGACCAGCGTGATGCCGATGCGCGCAGCGTTGACCTTGACGTCGGCCCAGTTGGGCATGCCGTTGTTCAGCGCGGGGTTCACGTCGGTGTGCTGCAGCAGCCGCCCGGTGGCCACGCCCAAGGGGTCATATTCCTTGAGCAGCGCGGTCATCACCGGGTGGGTGCCGTAGGTGGGACCTAAGTCGACCCACGACGAAATCAGGTTGGTGTACTCGCGCTCGCCGCCCACAACGGTGAAGTTGGCCCGCGACAGGGTCATGAACTTGAACGGGCTGATGGCGTACAGCGGGTCGCCCACCAGCAAGTTGAGCACGATGGTGCCGTTGGCCCCCTTGGGCACGAGGTCCAGGTCGTGGGTGAAGAACTGCCCGAACAGGGTGTGCAGCTTGGCCGTGGGCAGGCCGTTGAGGACGCCGGTCTGCGGGGTGCTGAAGATGTTGACGGGCTCGTCAGAAATCAGGTTGCTGATCTCGCGCGGCGTGGAGTCGACGATGAAGGTGCTGGTGTTGTCGTACGCGGTGGGCGTGCCCGCCGGCGGGCCAAAGCCCAGGCCCACCGGGACCACGTCGGCTGCGCGCGAGGCGACCTGCGAGGCCAGCGATGAAAACGCCCGGTCCGCCGACCCCCACGCCGGGTTCAGCGGGTTGTTGTACTGGCCCGAATAGTCCCGGATCCCCCAGCCACCCAGCTCACCGCGCGCGCCTATCAGCAACTGCTGGAGCAGCAGGTCGAGATCAAGTTGTTCTATTTTCATTTTTCCTCCTGGCGACCCGGCCATCGCTGTAACGGATCGATACAGATGCCCATTGTCCTTCTGCAAGCACCCCTTCCGCCAGGACGGAAGACACCAACTTACCCCCGAAATGAGGGGGTTGGCGACGCCCAGTCAGGAAGCAGGTCAGTGGCGCGCGCAAGAAGCCGACTGATGATGCCGAAGCCAACCTGACCAGACCAGTCCGAAAGGCTCGTTTTCGGCACTGGTTCGAGGGGGGTCTGCGCGCGATCTCGCCGCAAGCGTGACGGATTGCGCCTGACACCCGTGGTAGCTGACGCGGACCGGCGCTCGGTGGGGTGCCCGCGTATCCTGCCGGCTCCCTTTGTGACCGAAACCTCGTCCGGCGAAGCCTGTGTGACCTCGATATTCGTGACCCGGCGCCTGCCGAGCCCCGCTGTGCTGATGGTGCGACCGATTCCGAGCCCGGCAGGCCGATCCAATGAAGCGCCGCTCGCTGCTGCTGGCGGGTGCTGCGGGGCCGGCGCTCGTGGCCTGCGGGCCGCCGGTGGTTCAGATTTTCGAAACGCGGAGCGAGATCGACCAGTCGATCCAACGCTGCACCTGGCGGCCACCTACACAAAACGGCGGCGGGCTGGTGATCAGCCTGCCCACCTGGGGAGGCAGCCATGCCCAGGCCGACCCGCTGCTGGCAATTTGCGCTGCCAAAGGCTGGGCCTACCTGCGCCCGAACGTGCGGGCGCCAAACCGCACGCCGCAGGCCTGTCTCAGCCCCTGGGTGATCAACGATCTCGAACTTGCGTGCGCGACGGCAGACCGGCTCGGCGGCCCCTTCACGCGGCGTGTCCTCGTCGGCGAATCAGGTGGTGGCTACGCGGCACTGGGCGCCTACCTGCATGCCCGCATCGATATCGCGCGCTTCATCGTCTGGAATCCGATCACCGACTTGCCGGATTGGCTGGCGCAGGTCCAGTCACGCTACCCAAAAATCGCGCAGGACATTCTGGATTGCACTTCATCGACTTCAACCGCGTTGGACCACCGCGCCCTGCGCGAGCGCTCGCCGCTGACACAACTGCCGGGCTCCGCGGACCGGAGCAAGGCGACACTTGAGATCTATGCCGGCATCCACGACGGCTACAGCGGCACGGCGCCGATCACGTAATCGATGCGGTTTTTCGACGTGCTGCAGGTCCGCGCGCAGGATCGGATCCCCGAGGCAACGTTTCGCCGTCTTGCCGCACGAGACCCGGCGTTCCTGGCAGCGGCGTCGCAGGCGGGTGGCCGGATCGCCGACCGCGCCGTGATCTGGCGCACTGGATCGGGCCGCGTATCTTTGACGATTTTCGACGGCGGACATGAAGCGCTCGTCGCATACACAGCGTCGCGCATTGCCGACACCACCAACTCCCTGACCTGGCCCTCAAGGTTCTGATGCAACAAGAAGAAAAGCGCCTGCTCGAATCGACCTGCTGCGCTTCACCGCGGCGGCGATGGTGCTGGTTTTCCACTGGGCTTTTCGTGGCAACGCCGGCGACAAGCCGAGCACTTTCAGCTACCCCGCGATCGACGCCGTTGCACGCTACGGCTACCTCGGTGTCGAGCTGTTTTTTGTCATCAGCGGATTTGTGATCCTGATGAGTGCGCGCTCCGGGGTGTTGCGCGACTTTGTGGTCTCGCGGTTCGTCCGCCTGTATCCGGCTTTCTGGGTCTGCTGCACATTGACCTTGGCGGTCGCCTGGCTGATCCCCGACCCGCACCCGGCCTACCAGTTCACGGGCGCGCAATACCTGGTCAACATGACCATGTTCAGCGGCTTTGTCGGTGTGCCCTCGATCGACGGCGCCTACTGGTCGCTGTTTGTCGAGATGCGCTTTTATCTGATGGTCGCGGCGGTGCTGGCATTGGGGTGGATGGGGCGCATCGAGACCCTGTTGTGGGCCTGGCTCATCGTGGCCACGCTGTAGCGCGTGGTGCGCACCGGGCCGTTGTGGCACTGGCTGAATGCCGAATACGCGCCGCTGTTCATCGCCGGTGCAGTGCTGTTCCTGATCCACGATCGGGGCTGGACGCCGAAGCGCCTGGCATTGATTCTGGGTGCTTGGGGCTTGGCCGTGCACCAGTCGATGACGATGGCCCGATCGCTGACCCAGACCTACAGCACCGAGATATCGCCGGTCATCGCGGCGATCGGCGTGACGATGATCTTTGTCGTGATGGCTGCGGTGGCGTCGAACCGGCTGCGCGTGCTGCGCTGGCGCGGCTGGCTGCCCTTGGGCGTGTTGACGTATCCGCTTTACCTGCTGCACCAGGCCATCGGCTACCTGATCCTGAACCGGCTCGGCGACAAGGTCCCGACCGCGCTGCTGTTCTGGGGCCTGGCGCTGACGATGGTGCTGGCTGCCTGGGGCGTTCACCGGCTCATCGAAAAACCGATGGCATCATGGTTGCGTGGCCGCCTGCGCCGACCGCGGGCCGTGATCGCGGCCTGATCTTGCGGGAGCGATGTTATGCAGATCCTGATTACCGATGCGGGCATGGTCAGAACCCGCGTCTGGCGCGTCGCCGGCTGGCAGCTGTCAGCGCTGGTCCTGTGCCTGGTGCTGCTGCTGCTGTTGATGTCCGGCGCCGTCTACCACCACCTCTTTCTCAAAGCTGCCCGCGAAGGCTGGCCGTTGGTCAGCGATATCGTGCACCTCGTCGTGCGCGGTGAGTTGGCGCAGCGTGACCGGTTCATGCGCGAGAACCTCGACGTGATGGCGCAAAAAGTCGGCGAGATCCAGGCCAAGCTGGTCAAGCTCGAAGCGGTAGGCGAGCGGGTTGCCGGGCTTGCCGGGGTCAAGCCCGAGGACCTCGGCCCGCTGCGGCGCTTAGGCCCGGCGGCTTCGGGTGGGCGCGGAGGGCTCTACGTGCCGCTGAACCAGCCGACCCTGGAGGACCTGATGCGCAGCGTGGACGCGCTCGATCTCGATGCCGACGAACGCGCCGACATTTTTACCCTCGTCGAATCGCGCCTGTTCGAGACGCGGTTGGCGGCGCTGATGGTGCCCAACTCGGCCCCCATCGACGGGCCGGTCGGCTCGGGTTTCGGCTTCCGCACCGACCCGATCTCGGGCCGCGCGGCGCTGCACACCGGGCTGGATTTTTCGGCCGAAGTGGGCGCGCCGATCCGAGCCGCCGCCGGCGGGGTCGTGGTCGCCACCGATTGGCACGCGGCCTACGGCAACGTGCTCGAAATCGACCATGGCAACCGGCTGAGCACCTTGTACGCCCATACCGCAAGGATCCTGGTCAGCGCGGGGGCGATCGTCAAACGTGGCCAGGTCGTCGCCGAGGTGGGCAACTCCGGGCGGTCGACCGGGCCGCATCTGCACTTCGAGGTGCTGCTCGAGGGCGTGCCGCAAGATCCGGCGCGGTTTTTGGCGGCCTCGCGCAAAGCGACACAGGCGCCAGCCTCGCCGGCCCTTCGCCGCTGAGGCCCTACCGCGTGCACGAGCGCGCAGGTGGTAAAATCAAGGGCTTTGCTCGCGTCGAGTCCGACCCGTCGTCTCGTGCCCAGTGACGGGGCTTGAGCCGCGGGAAATCGGCCCCACCGTAGCTGGCTGGCGTCGTCGCCCTGCCGGGCCTCGAATGCAAGCTCCGCAACCCGCCGTCCACAACAAGAGTCACGCTGCATGTTGCCCAATTTCCTGACCCAGATCTTTGGCAGTCGCAATGACCGCCTGCTGAAGAGCTTCCGGCGCTCGGTGCAGCAAATCAATGCGCTCGAAGCCGACTACGAAAAGCAGGGCGACGCTGCGCTGCGCGCCAAGACCGACGAATTCCGCAGTCGCCTGGCCACCGGCGAAACGCTCGAAGACCTGCTGCCGCACGCTTTTGCGGTGGTGCGCGAAGCCGGCAAGCGCACGCTGAAGATGCGCCACTTCGACGTCCAGTTGATGGGCGGCATGGTGCTGCACGAAGGCAAGATCGCCGAGATGCGCACTGGCGAGGGCAAGACCCTGATGGCGACGCTGCCGGTGTACCTGAATGCGCTGGCCGGCAAGGGGGTGCACCTGGTCACCGTGAACGACTACCTGGCCCGGCGCGACGCCGAATGGATGGGCCGGCTGTACACCTTCCTCGGCCTGACGGTCGGTGTCAACGTGCCGGGCATGAGCCGCGAAGAGAAACAAGCCGCGTTCAACGCCGATGTCACCTACGGCACGAACAACGAATTTGGCTTCGACTACCTGCGCGACAACATGGTCTACGAAGTTGCCGACCGGGTGATGTCGCGCGGCCAGCATTTTGCGATCGTCGACGAAGTCGATTCGATCCTGATCGACGAGGCGCGCACGCCGCTGATCATCAGCGGCCAGGCCGAAGACCATACCGAGATGTACGTCAAGATCGATTTGGTGGTGCCGGCACTGAAGAAGCAAATCGGTGAAGAGGACATTCGCACCGGCGAAGGGGTCATCGAAGCGGGTGACTTCACGGTCGACGAAAAGCAGCATCAGGTTTTTCTCACCGAGACCGGCCACGAGAACGCCGAAGTGCTGTTGTCGCAGGCCGGGCTGCTCGTCGAAGGCGCGAGCCTGTACGACCCGGCCAACATCACCTTGATGCACCATGTCTACGCGGCGCTGCGTGCACGCCATCTGTACCACCGCGACCAGCATTACGTCGTGCAGAACGGCGAGGTCATCATCGTTGATGAATTTACCGGCCGATTGATGACCGGCCGGCGTTGGAGCGACGGCCTGCACCAGGCCGTCGAAGCCAAGGAGCGAGTGCAGATCCAGAGCGAAAACCAGACCCTCGCGTCGGTCACGTTTCAGAACTATTTCCGCCTCTACGGCAAGCTCGCTGGCATGACTGGCACGGCCGACACCGAAGCCTACGAATTCCAGGAAATCTACGGCCTGGAGACGGTGGTCATCCCGCCGAACATGCCCACGGTGCGCAAGGACGAGCTCGACCTGATCTACAAGACGTCGAAGGAAAAGTACGACGCCGTCACCGTCGATATCCGCGAGTGTTATGAGCGCGGCCAGCCGGTGCTGGTGGGCACGACCTCGATCGAGAACTCCGAACTCGTCTCCGACCTGCTGACCAAGGCCGAGCTGCCGCACCAGGTGCTCAACGCCAAGCAGCATGCCAAGGAAGCCGAGATCGTGGCCCAGGCCGGGCGGCCGAAGGTGATCACGATTGCGACCAATATGGCCGGCCGCGGCACCGACATCGTGCTCGGCGGCAATGTCGAAAAGCAGGTCCAGTTTGTCGACGCCGACGAGACGCTGTCAGCGGAAGAAAAGGCGCTGCGCGCAAGAACCCTGCACGACGAATGGCAGGGGCTGCACGAGCAGGTCACATCGCTCGGTGGCCTGCGCATCATCGCCACCGAACGCCACGAGAGCCGGCGCATCGACAACCAGTTGCGTGGCCGCTCGGGCCGCCAGGGCGACCCCGGATCGAGCCGCTTTTACCTGAGCCTGGACGATTCGCTGTTGCGCATCTTCGCCGGCGAACGTGTGCGCGCGATCATGGACCGGCTGAAGATGCCCGAAGGCGAAGCCATCGAAGCCGGCATCGTCTCGCGCAGCATCGAAGGGGCGCAGCGCAAGGTCGAGGCGCGCAACTTCGATGTGCGCAAACAGCTGCTCGAGTACGACGACGTCTCGAACGACCAGCGCAAGGTCATCTACCAGCAGCGCAACGACATTCTCGAGGCGCAGGTGCTCGAAGCCCAGATCGCCAACCTGCGATCGAGCGCGCTGACTGATGTCGTGCGGACCTACGTCGCCACTGAAAGCGTCGAGGAACAGTGGGACCTGGACGGCCTGGAAAAAACCCTGCGCGAAGAGTGGCAGCTCGATGTGCCGTTGAAGGCCGCGGTCGAAGGCAGCGATTCAATCAGCGACGAGGATATCGTCGAGCGTGTCGTCAGTGCCGGCGACCTGATGTTCAAGAGCAAGATCGACAGCGTCGGTGTTGAGCAGTTCACGCCCTTCATGCGCATGGTGCTCTTGCAGTCGATCGACTCGCATTGGCGCGAGCACCTCGCCGCGTTGGACTATCTGCGCCAGGGCATCCACTTGCGCGGCTACGCGCAGAAAAACCCGAAACAGGAATACAAACGCGAGGCCTTCGAGCTGTTCTCGCAGCTGCTCGATGTCGTCAAGCTCGAGGTCACGCGCATCTTGCTGACGGTGCGTATCCAGAACCAAGAGCAGGTGGCGCAGGCCGCCGAAGCGATCGAAGAGCGGGCCAGCCAGGTCAGCAACGTGACCTACACGCACCCCAACGAAGACGGCAGCGTCAGCTCCGAGCCTGACCCGGCGACGCTCGCCAGCCAAGTGCCCAAGGTCGGCCGCAACGACCCCTGCCCGTGCGGCAGTGGCAAGAAATACAAACAGTGTCACGGCAAGCTCGCGTGATGACTGCGGCGCGCGCTTGGACCGCCAGACCCTGATCGACGCGCCGCGCGAGCTGTTCAGCGAACGGCTCGTATTGCAGGCGCCGCGGGCCGAACACGCCGCGGCTTTTGTCGATAGCCTGAACCGTTCACTGCCCGGCCTGGCGTTCATCGGCTGGGGGCAAAAGCTGCGCGATCTCGAGTGGGCGCAGCGCTTCTGCACCGACGGCGCGGCGATGGTCGACAACGGCGAGTGCTTGATCTTTAACGCCTTCCTGCGAGGTGAGGGCGATGCGGCTGACCGCTATGTCGGCCGCATCGATCTGCACACCTTCGACTTCGAAGCGCCGCGCTGCGAAGTCGGTTATGTGGGCGATGTGCTCAGCGCCGGCCGCAGCCTGATGCGTGAGGCCGTGCTCGCGGTCATTGGCCTGGGTTTCGACATCGGCTTGATGCGCATCCATGCGCTGAGCGACGCGCGCAACGAGCGCGCGCTACGATTTGCTGGCGCGTTGGGGATGCAGCGCGAAGGCCTGCTGCGGGCATTCGAGCGCGATGCGCAAGGCCAACTGTGCGACATGATGATGTTTGCCGCCTTCAATCCGAGCCTGGCCTGATACATCACGTTGCAACTGAGGTTGCAACGGTCTCGCGTATATTGTTTTCAGGCTTCTGCAGGCCCGCAGCAAACTCGCCGCCGGCAGGGCCACCTCGGCTCACCTGACATCCCTGATCGAATCCCGTGGACGCACACGCTCGACAAAACAACTTCGATCTGATCCGGCTCGTCGCTGCGGGCCAGGTGGTGTTGTGGCATGGCATCGAGCACCTGAAAGTGGAGGTGCATCCGCTGCTGCTGTGGTTGCTCGGATCGTTTCCGGGTGTGCCGATCTTCTTTGTAGTGAGTGGGTATCTGGTGTCGGCGTCGTATCGCCGCAGTCGCAGTGTCGGCACCTATTTTGCGAATCGGGGCCTGCGCATCTTCCCGGGGCTGTGGCTTTGTTTTGCCTTCTGCTTCATCAGCATTGCGTGGTCCTACGGACTCGCTGGCGCGCGTTGGCAGGACCTGGTGAGTTGGGTACTTCCCAACGTCGTCGGGCTGTCGCACACACCGGCCTTCCTGAAATCCTTCGGGACGGGTTCGGTCAACGGCAGTTTGTGGACGATCCCGGTCGAGTTGCAGTTCTACGTGGTGCTGCCGCTGCTGCTGCTGGTCTTGCAGCGCAGCGGCTGGCGCTGGGGCGTGGGTTTTGTGTTCTGCCTGGCGGCGTCGTTTGTCTACCTGTGGATGGTGCGTGAAAGCGACTCCAAGGCTTGGTCGAACGTGTTGTTGAGGCTGCTGCCGTCGTGGCTCTATATGTTCATGCTGGGGATGATCCTGGAGTGGCGTGCCGACTGGAAGGAGCGGTTCGTCAGGGACCGATTTTTCGTCTGGGCTGGCGCCTACCTGGTCTGGATTGTGCTGTTGCAAGCCGCCGGCTTCACGACCGTCGGCAACGCGGCGACACCCCTGGCGCTGATTCCGCTGGCCGCGGTGGTGATCGCCGCGGCCTACTCGTATCGAAGCCTGGCGACTCGCTGGCTGCGCGGCCACGATATCTCTTACGGCATGTACCTGTATCACATGCCCATCGTCAACCTCATCGTCGTGCTGGCGCCAGGCCTTCGCGGCCCCTCGGCGCTGGTCGCGTGCATCGTTGCGACAGTGAGCCTCGCTAGTGTCTCCTGGTGGCTGGTGGAGCGGCCGGCGCTGCGCCTAAAACCCACTTCGAAGGGGCTGCAGACGGCGTATTGACCGCGGTCGCAACCTGCGGTTACATAAAACCGATAGCGATGGGCGAGTTGCCCCTCATGTACGGGGGCGGGACTGCCGATGGTCTCGATACGCTGATGGGCTGATTCGCGATTCATTCAACGAACGATGCGCGCTCACGCACCAATCCAAAAAGTCACGAGCCGATGGGATCCGGATGTTGAAACGAACCAAACCTTCCAGCCTCAACGCATTCACCCTGTGCTTGAGCGCAGGGCTGCTGCTCATCGTCACCGCCTGTGGTGGCGAAACGCAGCCGTCCGATGCCACGGTGGCGGGCGATGCCGGAGCCGGCGCGCTGGACACTGCGGCCACGCTGGAGCAGCCGGTCGCTGGCGACCCCGGCACCGACGTCGAACAACCGGCAGAACGCGAACGCGCGTTGGCGGTGACTGCGACGCCGGCATCGCCAAAGCGGGCGATTGTGCTGCTCGGCAGCATCGGCACTTCGTCGACCCGCGTGCATGCAGCGAGGTTCGATCTGGCCGTCGTGAACATGCCGATGGCGAGTACCGCAGCCACGATCTCGAGCTACGTCACCGATCTGAAAACGCGCAACCCGAGCCTGATCCTCGGTCAGTATGTAGCGATCAACGATGTTCGAGCTGTTGATCCCAGTCTGGTTGCAGTAGCCGACCTGAATCGCTGGTGGTTGTACAACGCGGCAGGTGCAAAGGTTCGCTATACACGTCCGGATTCGTACGAAACCAACCTCACCGCCTGGGCGCCCAAAGATGCGCAAGGCAGGTCGTGGCCAGTCTGGCGCGCCGAGCAGGATGCGGCCAAGTATTTCCAGCCGCAGCCGAAGATAGATTTTGTCTACACCGACACGGTATTCCCGCAGCGTGTCTCGGCGGACTGGAAGCGTGTCGGCAGCGACCAGACCTGGCAAGACAGCACGGTGCAGGCGGCAACGCGGATGGGCTTCAACACCTACTGGAACAAGCTCAAGACCTTGCGTCCCGGCATCAAGGTCATGGCCAATGCCGACCAGTCCTGGCTGGCCGCCGCGGAGTTCAAGGGCACGCTTGATGGCGCGCTGCTCAACGGCATGATGGGCAAGAGTTGGTCGGTCGAAACCTGGGGCGGCTGGTCGGCGATGATGGCCCAGTACCGCACCGCGCTGGCCAACACCAATGCCAGCAAACAGGTCGTTTTTCTGGCCTATGCCGAACCCACCGACTACGCGCGCATGCGTTACGGCCTGGCCTCGGCGTTGCTCGAAAACGGCTACTTCGCGCTGTGGGCGAACTCCGGCACCCAGCCGGCGCCTTGGTACGACGAGTACTCGGCGCCGATCGGCACCGCGCTCGACGTTCCGCCAACCGCGGCCGCTGGCAACGGCATCTGGCTGCGTCGGTATTCAAACGGCATGGTGCTCGTCAACCCGGGCACCGCCAGCGCCAGCTACAACGTCGGCCTCGGCTACCGCAGGCTGACCGGCACGCAGGATCCAGCCGTCAACAACGGCGCCGTCACGACCACCGTGACCCTGGGCCCGAAACAAGGGCTGATGCTGGTCAAGGACACGGCGACGACGCCGCCGCCACCGCCGGTCGCGCCAGTCTGTAAGTTCGAGTTTCCGAGCGGCGATACGAGCGGCGTCTACAAGCCGATGCGGCGCGGCGACGAAGCGACGAATACCGACATCCTGGCGTCTTGGGCGAAGGCCAGTACCGGCGTTGGTGACGTCGTCTTCCTGGGCGACTCGATCACCGGCGCGTGGAAGTTCCAGACGACGCTGTGGAACTCGCTGGCAACCGGCTACAGCAAGGTCAATTTTGGGGTTGGCGGCGACACCGTCCAGACCGTCGCCTACCGGCTCGAGGCGGGCCTGCTGAACGCCATGAATCCACGCAGCGTGGTGTTGATGATCGGCGCGAACAATGTGTCGACGACGGCGCCGACCCCCGAGATCACCGGCCGGGCGATCTGGAACCTGGCGTCCCTGGTCAAGTGCCAGAAACCCAACACACGCTTGATCCTGATGGGCACTTTGCCCCGCGGCTCGGTGGGCGCACCCAACCCGACGGTCGATCCGGTCCTGATCGCCCAGGTGCAGCGGATCAATGCCGAGATCGCGCGCCTGAACCTGGCCAACGCCGGCAAGGTGGCGTATCTCGACATTGGTTCCTACTACATGAGCGGTACCTCGCTGAATCAGGCGATGTATATCGATCAGGTGCACTTGAGCAACCTGGGCTACCAGGAATGGGCCAGACACCTCGGCCCGGTGCTGAGCCAGGAGCTGGCGCGTTGAGACTCGCTGGGAGTGACTGAGACAATGGGGCTCCTGGAGGAGTCCCATGTCTGAAGTTGCTGCCCCTTTTTGCGCTGCCGATATCGCTGCTGTCGCCGGCGTGCG
>JANOKR010000435.1:0-10242 GCA_031419315.1 Betaproteobacteria bacterium | reverse complement strand
GCCGGCACCTTTCAGCCAGTGCGCCAGCTCGGCCAGCTCGTTGAGCTGGCGCGCCGCGAGCGCCTCCTGCATCAGGTGCAGCTTCTGCGGCAGCACCTGCGCAAAACTGCGTACGACCCGCGCCAGCCGCGGGTGCGACTGTAGCCGCGAGCGGATCGGCGCGCCCGCGTCGTCTTGCGGCAGCGCCGCAGGCATGGCCGGCGTTGCGAACTGCGGCGCGTGCTCAGTCAGCGCCACCTGGCGGGCCTTGAGGTATTGCGCGATTGCTGCCAGCAGCGCATCGATATCCACCGGCTTGGTCTGGTAGCCGCTGAATCCGGCGTCCTGGATTTCCTGCTCGAAACCCTTCATCGCGTTGGCCGTCAAGGCCAGCACCGGCAGCGTACAACCCTGGTCGCGCAGCGCCCGGGTGGCGGTGTAGCCGTCCATCACCGGCATCTGCACGTCCATCAGGATCAGCGCTGGCGAATGCTGCGCCACCGCTTCGAGCGCCAGCGCGCCGTTTTCTGCTTCGATCACCAACAGGCCCGCCGATTCCAGCACCAGCCGCACCAGTTCGCGGTTCTCGGCGCCATCGTCGACGACGAGCACGGTGGCCGGCTCGAAGACCCAGCGCAGTGCCGGGCCGGTGGCCTTAATCCTTGCCGCGGCTTGCAGCGCCGCCGGGTCGAGCCAGACCGCGTCGTCGCCCACCGCAGCGACGGCGATGCTGACGTGGAAGGTGCTGCCCAGCCCGGCCAAGCTGGTGGCGACGACATCGCCGCCGAGCGCGCGCGCAAAGCGCCGGCTGATCGCCAGGCCCAGCCCGGTGCCGCCGAACTGGCGCGTCGTCGAGACCTCGGCCTGCACAAAGGGCTCGAAGATGGCTTCGAGCTTGTCGCCCGGGATGCCAATGCCGGTGTCGCTGATATCGATGTACAGCCGCTGCGTTGACGCGTTAGCCAGAGTGTTCTCGCTGGCCTCGCCGGCCTCGCCGGCCGGCGCCAGTCGCACCGACACCGTGATCTGCCCGTGGCTGGTGAATTTGAGCGCGTTGCCGATCAGGTTGGTGACGATCTGGCGCAGGCGCGCCGGGTCGGTCTGCAAGGTTGCCGGCAATGCGCCTGGGAACTCGAGCTTCAGCCCGACGCCTTTTTCGTCACCGCGCAGACGCATGATGTCGACCACTTCGCGCACCACCTCGTGCACCGGGCAGGCGATCGATTCGACCTCCAGGCGCCCGGCCTCGACCTTGGACAGGTCGAGGAT
Source organism: Betaproteobacteria bacterium (assembly GCA_031419315.1). GTDB lineage: Bacteria > Pseudomonadota > Gammaproteobacteria > Burkholderiales > Burkholderiaceae_C > Rubrivivax. The sequence goes on along the minus strand of JANOKR010000435.1, from coordinate 8,994 downwards.
GTCGTTGATCAGCGCCAGCAGGTGGTGGCCGCTGCCCAGGATCGTGTCCAGATGCCGCTGGGTGTCGCGAGAATCGTGCTGCCAGCCGCGGCGCAACAGTTCAGTAAAGCCCAGGATCGCATTCATCGGGGTGCGGATCTCGTGGCTCATATTGGCCAGGAAGTCGCTCTTGGCGCGGTTGGCGGCCTCGGCCTCGTCACGCGCCAGGCGGAGCTGGATTTCCTGCTCTTCGAGGGTCGTGACATCGTCCAGGCTGACGAGCATGCCGGCGGCCTTGCCGCCGGCGCCGGGCACGGGCGAGCCGTTGACCATGAAGCTGCGGCGCTTGCCCTGCGCGTCGTGCAGGTAGAGCAGCACATTGCGGCAGGCGCGGCCGTCGGTTTCCAGACAGGCCCAGGGGGTGTCGCTGGCCGCTGCGCCGTCGGGTTGGGTCCAGCCGAGTTGCGCCGCGTCGCGGCCAACCAGGGCGTCGGCATCACCGCCAACAACGGCCATGAAGGCCGTATTCGCGAGCACGATGCGGCCCTTGGGGTCAAGCACCAGCAGGCCCTCGGCGAGGGTGTCGAATGCCGTGCGCACCCGGCCCGGGATCACCCGCGACGGGTCCAGGTGGCGCAGCATGCGGCGCAGGTAAAAGTAGAACAGCACGAAGCTGCCTGCGCCCATCAGCGCCACCAGCAAGGCGGGCGAGCCGCGCTGCAGTGACATCACGCCGGCACCTTCGATCGGCGTGAAGTGCAGTTCGGCGTGACCCCAGGTCGTGCCCTCGTGCAGCAGCGGCACGCGGACATGGGTTTCGGTCGACGCCGCATCGGCCGCCAGGCCGAAGACATGGCCCGGTGCCGCCGTCGCTGCCGCCTGCACGATGAGCTGACCATCGGCTGAACGCAGGCCGATCGACAGCAGCTCGGGGTTGCGCCCGACGATGAAGCCGAGCACCTGCTGCAGTCGCGGCTCGGAGTCGGGCAGCGCGTCTTGCTTGTTGGCAAGCGCATCGGCACGCGCTTCGGCAAGCGCTTCGGCATGCGCCTGGGCATCGTGCGCGGCCGGCTCCGCAGCAAGCAGGGCCGTCGCCGCGACACCCACCGCTTCGGCCAGCGAGGTGCGGCCGGCGCGCAGGGCGGCGTCGCGGTCGGGCAGCAGCCCGGCAAACAGCGCCGTCAACAGCAACGTGACGACCAGCGATGAGAGGCCGAGCGCGAGATGGAACCGCGACGAAAGGATGAACTTCATTTTCATGCCGATGGCTCCGAGATCGGGGGCCGCACGAGCAGGCGGCGGGCACGACTGAACAGACGCTCCAGAGGGTCGGTTTCGTCGGCTTCGTTGTCGCTTGCGTCATCACCGGCGCCACCTTCGGCACGCCGCATCTGCGCCAGCACCGGCAGCGGATCGACACTCGCCCAGGCCGGCACCGACGACATCAGGCTGGCCACCAGGACACCGCCGCGCGCCAGCCACAACACATAACCGACTGACAGGCCGCCGGAGACCAGCGCCGTGGTCGCTACGTTCATCTGAACCGGTGGGCTCTCGTCATTCATCTGGCGGCGCACCTCGTCCAGCGCCTGCGCCAGGGTGCTGCTGCCACCGTTGCCGAACGGATCCAGCGCGATGCGCTGTGCGACGGGGGTCGCATCGTCACCGGGCAAGGCCAGCGTGATCTGCGCGGCACCCCACAGCGCGGTGCCGTCGCCGGCCGCGCCGCGCAGCCCGGTGGTCGCTTGCGCCGAGCCGGCAGTCACCGCCGAAACGCTGGCGGCCGGACGCGGCAAGGCGTCGTAGGCCGGCAGGGTGGCTTCGGCGGCCGCTGACGCGGCGTCGATCGCGATCGTGGCAGGCGCATCGTTGGCCTCGGCAAGCGGCAAATCGACGCTCGCTTTGTCGGCGCTGACCGAGGTCTTCGCGCCCGGCGTCACGGGCAGCGACTCGCTGGCCGCGGCGACGACCAGCGTCGGCGCGGGGGCCACGCTACCCACGAGCTGCGGCGCACCGGCATCGACCCGGTTCACACCATCACTCAGCATGAGGCTGTAGCTCGGCGTGGCAACGCTGGCATCGGCGACAAAAACCACCCGGCCGGCATCGACATCGGCCTGCGAAAACACCGTCAATGCCTGACCGGGCCGGTCGCGCAGCTCAAAGACACCGCCCCGGCTGCTGCCGACTTCGTAGACCAACGCCGCGGTGCCGGTGTCGGGGTCGGCCGCTTGCAGCACCAGGGTCACTCCTTGATCAGAAAGCAGCAGCGCATGGCGTGCGATCACCGGCGCCTCGTCGACGTTGGCCACGGTGACTTGCCACGCCTGCTGCGCCGTCAACGCGCCATCGCTAACCCGCACGATGAGCTCGTAGCGGCCATTGGCGTCGGCGTCACGGGTTTTTTCGTGGTCGGGCATATCAACAAAGACCAGCGCGCCGGTCAGCGCATCGATCGTGAACAGCGCGGCGTCGGCACCGCCTTCGATCGCAAAGCGCAGCGCGGCGGGTGACTCGATATCGGTGGCCGCCAGCAGGGCCACGCCGGCGCGGTTTTCGTCGACCGTCAAAACCACCGTCGCGGCACCGCCCTGGTTCGTGAACCGCGGCGCATCGTTGACCGCCAGCACGTCCAGCGCAGCCTGTGCCGTGGTCGCGGCCACACCATCGCTAACGTCGTAAACCAGCGTCAGTGAGCCACTCCAGTCGGGCGTGGCATCAAGTCGCCAGCGCCCACCACCCAAGTCGGTAACGGCCGCGCCGCCGCTGGGCACGCGCAGGCCGGCTGGCAGCAGCACATCACCTTCGGCGTCACTGGCCCCGCTGACCAGCCGGGCCAGGTCGACGACAAGACTGCCGTCTTCGGCAATCGACCCCAGGCTGATCGGCGCCACCACCGGCACGTCGTTGACCGGCGTGAAATTCACGGTTATGGCCTGCGCCGGCAAGCTGCTCGTGGCGTCGGCCAGCAGCAGCAAAAACCGCGGCGCGGCCTCACCACCGTCGCTGAAGAAGTTGATCTGCCCGGCATCCAGATCGGCCAGCGTGAAGTTGGTGATTGCCACCCCCGGCGCGGCGCGACTCTCGAACTGACCCCCGGCCAGGTCCTGGACCTGGATCCGCAGCTGGGCGGGGCCGCTGTCGGCATCGACAACCCGCAGTGAAGGCACCGCGCTGCCACCTTCGCTGACCGTCAGCGTGTGCTCCAGCCAGACCGGCGCTTCATCGATATTGCGCACCTGAATCGCGAGCGTCTGGCTGTCGCTGCGCAAGCCGTCGCTGGCAGTGACACTCACCGCGTAGACCCCGTCGCGGTCGGCGTCGGCAGGCTGTTCGTAGTCAGGCGGCAGCACAAACCGAAGCCCACCGCTGGCCGCGTCGATGGTGAAGAGCGCCGCATCGGCGCCACCGGTGATGGCGTCAGTGATGGCGTAAGTCAAGCTCGGCGCGGGCAGGTCGGCATCGCTGGCGACGATTTGGGTGACCGCAGTGCTGCCTTCGTCGATGGCCAGGGTCGCCGTCGCGGCGCCGCCGTCCGAGCTGATCACCGGCGCGTGGTCGTTGACAAAGCCGATCGTGATGTTGAAGTCGCGGATCGAAAAACTCGCGTCGGTGGAGGTCGCGCGTACGCTGATCAGATGCGCAGCGCGACCCTCTTCCTGGATGCCACGCGCCAGGCTGACGACACCGCTGCTGGCGTCGATCACAAACCGTCCGCCGGCGTTGTTGTCGAGGGTGTAGGCCAGGCTGCTGTTGCTGTAGTCGGCATCGCGGGCGGAGGCGGTCAGCCCCGTGCCGGCACCGGGGCTCGCGTTTTCGCTGATCAAATCCACCGCGGTATCACTGTCGTTGATGCCGCCGACGGCAAATTCGTTGATGTCGCGGACATGCACGGTCAGCGCCTGGGTGTCAATGCGGCCGCCATCGCTGACCAGCACATCAACGCGATAGATGTTGTCGGCGCCGGCATCGGCCGCCGCCTCGGCGTCGGGTGCGGTGATGAAGCGCAGCGCGCCGCTGCCGGCATCAATCGCAAACAGCGCCGCATCGACGCCGCCGCTGATCGAATACACCAGCGTCGGCGCGGGCAGATCGGCATCACCGGCGCTGATGACGGTGACCTGCAACTGGCCTTCGTCGACACTCAGTGTCGCGACGTCGCCACCACCTTCGGAGACGATTGCCGGCGCGTGGTCATTGGCCAGCGTGACGGCAATCACCATGTCCTGCGTCGAACTGCTGCCGTCGGCCGAACTGGCCAGCACCGTGATGGTGTGGCTGACAAAGCCTTCTTCGGCAATGCTGCGAACGAGCCTGACGACACCGCTGTTGGCGTCGATGGCAAATCGTCCACCGGCGTTGTTGTCGAGGGTGTAGGCCAGGCTGCTGTTGCTGTAGTCGGCATCGCGGGCGGAGACGGTCAGCCCCGTGCGTGCGCCCGGGCTCGCGTTTTCGCTGATCACATTCGCCGCGGCATCACTGTCGTCGATGCCGCCGACGGCAAATTCGTTGATGTCGCGGACATGCACGGTCAGCAACTGGGCATCCGAACGGACGCCGTCACTGGCCAGCAGGTTGACCTGGTAGCTGTTGTCGGCGCCGGCATCGGCCGCCGCCTCGGCGTCGGGTGCGGTGATGAAGCGTAAGCCGCCGCTGCCGGCATCAATCGCAAACAGCGCCGCATCGGCGCCGCCGCTGATCGAATAGACCAGCGCCGGCGCCGGCAGGTCGGCATCGCTGGCGACGATTTGCGTGACCGCGGTGCTGCCTTCGTCGACGCCCAAGGTCGCCGTCGCAGCGCCGCCGTCCGAGCTGATCACCGGCGCGTGGTCGTTGACGAGGTCAATCGTGATGTTGAAGTCGCGGGTCGAAAAACTCGCATCGGCAGACGTCGCGCGCACGCTGATCAGATGTGCGGCGAGACCCTCTTCCTGGATGCCCCGCGCCAGGCTGACCACGCCGCTGCCGGTGTCGATCACAAACCGCCCACCGGCGCTGTTGTCGAGCGCGTAGGTCACGGCGTTGTTTGAGCGGTCGGCGTCGACCGCGCGCGCCGTGACGCCGACCCGGCTGCCGGCGGCTGCGCCTTCGTCGATCTGGTCGGCCGCAGCATCCACATCGGTCAGCACCGACAGCGCTGATTCGTTGACATCCTGGACAACGATCGTGAACGCCTGGCTGTTGAAGCTGCCATCGCTCGAGTCGGCGCGAACGATGATGACGTGGCTGCTGGCGGCCTCGGCGTCGAGCGCCGCGCCGAGCGTGACCACGCCGGAGCCGGCAGCAATCACAAAGCGGCCGCCGGCATCATCGACGAGGCTGTAGCTGATGTTGTCGGCAAGGTCGGGATCGGTGGCCAACGCGGTGATGCCCGCGAGGCTGCCGAGGCTGGCGTTTTCGGCCAGGCTGTTGGCGGCCACGTCGGCATCGGCGAGCGCGCCGACACCGGCTTCGTTGGCATCGAGCACGTTGATCGTGAACGGCGCCGAGCGGCTGCTGCCGTCGCTGCTGGTGGCGGTGACGACGATGATATGTGTCGCCTGTGTCTCGAAGTCGAGCGCAGCGGCCACACACACCACGCCGCTGTTGGCATCGATCACAAACCGCCCGCCCTGGTCGTCGCTGAGCGCGTAGCTGACGTTGTTGTTGCTGGCGTCGGCATCGATCGCCTGCAGGTCCAAGCCGACCAGCGTGCCGACACCGGCGATTTCGGCGACCGCGTTCGCGCTGGCGTCGGTGTCGGTGATCGCACCGACCCCGGTTTCATTGACGTCGAGCACCGTGACGGTCAGCGTCTGGGTATCGGCGAGCGTGCCGTCGCTGGCCCGCACGGTGACGACGTAAACGCTGTCGCCGTCGCTGTCCATCGCGGCCTCGCGGTCGGGCGCGGTGATGAAGCGCAGGCCACCGCCGGCGGCGTCGACAACGAAGAGCGCGCCGTCGCCGCTGGCAACGATGCTGTAGCTCAGCGTCTGCGCCGGCAGGTCGGCGTCGCTGGCCGACACGGTGGCCACCGCGGTCGTGTTTTCAGCCACGAGCACGCTGCTGGCTGCACCGCCGCCGTTGCTCTGGATCACCGGCGCGGTCTGTGCCGAAGCGATGTCGATGGTCAATGTGGCGGCAGAGCCAAGGCTGTTGGCCGGTGTGTAGCTCGTCAGCACGAGGTTGTCGAAGTGCGCCTGCGAGTTGCTGCCGCTGAGTTTGATCAACAACGCCTGCCCGCTGGCAGAGGCAAAAGCCGCGCCGTCAACCGCCAGCACACCGCTGACAAAGGCCCCGCGAACGCCGGCCACGCCGGTTTCGTCGATGCCGCCCAGGCGCGTACTGCCAGCCCACAACTCAACGCTGAAACCGGGTCGCGTGCCGTACCCACTGTCGCCGCGCCAGCCAGCTTCGAAGCCGAGATTGAGATCGAAGCCGGTCACAAAACTGCTTGCCAGCGTCTGCGACAGGACCGCGCCGCTGTTGACGTACAAGCTGTTGTCGTGGTCCAGCGCAAAAGCGCCGGCCCCGAGGTTGGCGGCGCCGCCGGTGGTGCCGGCTCGGAGCCAGCCGATCGCCGTATTCGCCGTCGTGCCTTCGCCGAGCACGTTTGACTGCGCACCCGGATTGACGATGCTGATCGGCGTCGTCTGCAGCGGCCGGAAGCTGAACTGCGCATAGTCCTGGCGCCCGTTGCCGACCCCCGGCGTGGCGAAACTGTTGTTGCCGGACTCGCCAGCGTCGGGCACAAAGCGCAGGCCTACGGCGTCGATCTGCGCCTTGTTCACGATCTGCATCGGCACCAGGTCAGACCAGGCGCTGCCGTTGAAGACCTGCAGCCGGCCATCGGCCGGCAGGGTCTCGAAACGCAGCGCGGTATTTGCACCGAGGCTGCTGTCGATGTCACTGACACCGAAGTCGGACCAGGCCAAGACCCGGGCCTCGTCCTGCATGCCGTTGACCGTGCCCCCGCCCGCCGCCGGCGGCTCGTCGACGTTGTTGATGCTCACGGCCAAGGTCTGCGTATCGACGAGTAGGCCATCGCTGACCTGCACAACGAGGTCGTAGACATGGTTGGCACCGGCATCGTCGGCGGCTTCGTAGTCGGGCGCGGCGACAAAACGCAGCTCGCCTGAACTGGTATTGATTGCGAAGCGGGCCGCGTCGGCACCGCCGGTGATCGAATAACTCAGCGCCTGCGCCGGCAGGTTGGCATCGGTCGCGCTGACCACCAGGGTGCGGCCGCCGCCTTCGTCCAGCGTCAACATGCCGGTGGCGCCCCCACCATGAGAGACGATGACCGGCGCGACATTGGCGGCTGCGAAACCACGTGCACTGACGCCGACGCTGTCCGCGCTGCGTTCGCCGCTCCATGCGACGACGTAGTGATCCATGTCGAGCAGCGCGACCGAGGCGCTGGTTTGGTCGCCGGCGGTGTACTGGTTCACCGCAAATGCTGGCGCCGCCGCGCTGCCGTTGGCATCAAATTCGCAAGCAAAGATGTCCGTGCCGCTGCCGGACTTCTGGTAGGTGACGATGAAGCTGCCGTCGTCGGCCATGCCGATCGAGGGGCTGTCGGCGTCACCGATGGCGACGTTGAACCAAAGGGTCTGCGGCGTGCCGTCGGCGGAGTAGCTGCGGCCCCAGATACCCTCGAACCCCGTCTCGACGCGGTAGACGAAGGTGAAGTTGCCGGCGGCGTCGATGGCGACCGCGGGGCCAGAAGTGTTGCTGAAACCACTGTCGACCTGCACCCTCGCGCCCTGCGCCGTCCCGGCGGCGTCGAAGCGCTGGAAGTAGACATGGTTGTTGACCTCGAAGCCGAGCACCAGACGCCCGCTCGAATCCATCGCCAACGCCGGGTTCTGCTCAATGCCACTGTCGCTGAGGTTGCCTCGCTGGTCGCTGCTGTCCAGCGCGCTGCCGTCGGCTGCGAAGCGGCGAAAGTAGATCCCGGCGCCGTCGCTCGGCGCCTGGCCCTGCCACGCCACCGCAAAGCTGGCGTCGCTGCGGTTCATGGCGATTACCGGGTTCGATTGCGCGCCGGGGGTGCTGACGTTGGCGCGGATCTCACCCGTCAGTGCGCTGCCGTCGGCAGCAAACCGGCGCAGATAGACGCCGGCATTGTTGCCGTCCTGCTGGTCGCTCGACCAGACCACGACAAAATTGCCGGCGCTGTCGACGACCACGCTGGCGTGCCGCTGGTCGCGGGCTTCGGTGCTGTTGACCTGGATTTCGCCGGTCAACGGGCTGCCGTCAAAGCTGAAGCGGCGTGCGAAGACACCGTAGCCGTCGGCGTCCTGGTTTCGGCTTGTCCAGACGACAACAAAGTTGCCGGCGGCGTCGTAAGCCACCGCATGCTGGCTGCCACGGTTGACTGAGTCGGTCTGCTGGCCATGCGCTGTGGTGGTATTGACCGCGATGTCGTTCCCAAGCAGGCCAGCCCAGGATTGCTGGACCGCGGCGTCGGCCGCTAGCGCCGATTCGATGGCGCCAGTCTGCTGCTCAAGCACCCAATCGCCACCACGCGCCGCCGCACCGGTCGGGTCATCGCTGGCGGCGACATCGGCGCCGCTGAGCGCGGCCAACGCGACGAGCAGTTCGCGCCCTTCGTCACCGGCGGCGACATCGCAGCCGTAGATCAACAAGTCGGCGTCGGCGCCGAGCGAGCCGCTCCACGCCGCCACTTCGCCCGCCCGCGCCAGCAGCGTGGTCATGTCGAGTCTTGTGGCGCCGAGTTGCACCACGCCGCCATCACCGTGGCTGACCAGATGCACGGCGCTGATGCCATCGCGCTGCGCGAGCGTTGCGCCGATCAGCGCCAGGCCGTCGGCGCCCGCTGCAATGGTCACGATCTCGATCGATCGCCCGGCGTCACGCTGCGCCTGCAGGCCGCTGATCAGCGTATTCGCATCGGCAATCGTGAGGTCGACGAAGGCGATTTCCTGGCGTGTTGCCGCGGCGTCCTGCGAGGTTTGCTGCAGGCGAAGGTCTTGCACCAGCAGCCTGTCGTCGACGCTGCCGATGCCTTGG
>JANOKR010000434.1:0-3242 GCA_031419315.1 Betaproteobacteria bacterium | reverse complement strand
CCATCGGCCAGGGCTTGATCGGCGTGGCGCTCGGCCAGCCAGTCGAGCATCATTGCCACCGACAAGATCATGGCGGTCGGGTTGGCGATAGCTTGGCCGGCGATGTCGGGCGCGGTGCCATGTGCCGGCTGGAAGAGCGCGTACCGGTCCCCGATATCCGCTGACGGCGCCATGCCCATGCCGCCGGCCAACGCCGCGATCTGGTCCGACAGGATGTCGCCAAACATGTTCTCGGTGACGAGCACGTCGTAGGCCCAGGGTTTCATCACCAGGTTGAGCGCCATTGCATCGACATACGCGCTTTCGGTGCCGATGTCGGGGAAGGCCAGCGCGCGCTCTTCGAAGACTGCGCGCCAGAAAGCCATCGATGTGAAGACGTTGGCCTTGTCAACATTCGTGACATGGCCACGTTTGCCTTGGGCCTTGCGCTGGCGTGCGAGCTTGAACGCAAAGTTGCAGACGCGGGCGGTGCCGGCGCGGCTGATTTTCATCGTGTCGTAGGCCGCGTCGGCTTCGATGCGGCCGCGCCCGCGGGCATAAAACAGGCCCTCGGTGCTTTCGCGCACGAGCACGAGGTCAATCTCGGCGGCGCGTGGGCTGGCCAGCGGCCCGGGCAGGCCGGCAAAAGTGCGGATCGGGCGCACACCGGCGTAGAGGTCGAGTGCAAACCGGATGTCCAGCTGCGGGATGATCTCGGTGCCGTCGGCAGCGCGCACATGCGGCAGGCCCATCGCGCCGAAGAGAATCGCGTCGGCTTCGCGGCAGGCTTGCAGCGTGCTGTCGGGCAGCGCCACGCCGGCATCGACATAGTGCTGCGCGCCGGCCGGTAACACGCTGGTCTCGAAGCGGCGCGCCAGGCGCGGCTGCAAGGCCTTGAGCACGGCCAGCCCGGCGTGAGTAACTTCGACGCCAATGCCGTCGCCCGGGAGCACCGCAATCGAATAAGTCGTGGTGGTCATTGCAAGGCCTTCAAAGCTGCACCAATCGGTACTGTTCGAAAATCGCCAGCAGTTCGCGGCTGGCGCGTTGGCGGTGGGCCCGGTTGGCGCGCGCGGCGCCGTCGGCGTCCCCCGCGGCGAGGCGCTCGACCAGCGCCCGATGTTCCTGGGTCGATGCCAGCGGCTTCGGGCGCAGGCGCAACGTGACCATGCGCGCGCGATGAGCGCGGTCCCAGTAGTTCATCACCGTGGCCTGCAATTGCCGGTTGCCGGCGAGTTCGACGAGTTGGGCGTGGAACCCTTCATCAGCGGCCGCCCAGGCATCCAGATCGCCGGCCTTGAGCGCCTTGTCCATCAATTTGGTGGCGTCGACCAGCGGCTTGAGCACCAGCGGCGTCGGCCGGCTGCGTGCCAGGATCTCCACCGCCATGCACTCCAACGCGGTGAGGATCTCGTAGATCTCGCGCATGTCGGCGGCCGACACCGGCAGCACACGCATGCCGTGGCGCGGCACGACCTCGACCAGGCCCTCGTTTTGCAAACGCATCAGCGCCTCTCGAACCGGTGTGCGGCTCATGCCGAGCGCGAGAGCGACTTCCTGTTCGAGCGCCTGGTGCCCGGGCGGCCAATCGGCATCGAGAATGCGCCGGCGGATCGCCTGGTACGCGCGTTCGACGGTTGGTGACGACGCCAAAGCGGCAGCGTTGATCGGGCTCATGGAACGTGCCAATGGGCTGCTTCGACACCAGCCGCGGGCAGCCGCAAGCGCTGCAAGCTGTCGCCGAGCAGGCAGCCGAGCAACGCGTCGCGCCGGTCGGGGCAGCAGAAGGCAATGCTCGAGATATTTTTCAAACTGCGATGGGTGCTGCGGTCGAGGTGCTCGCGGCCCATCGTGTCGGCTTGGTAAGCGGCTTCGACCCAGTCCAGATGGCCGGCATCGGCGTCTTCGAGCCAGACGGTCTGGGCGCCATCCGGTGCGACGCGGATCAGGCGGTTGCTGACGATGCTCACGACCCAGGCATGGCCATCCTCGTCGAACGCCAGTCCGTCGGGGAAGGTGCCGGCGCCAAACTCCGTGATCACTTCTTTGCCGCCCAACGAGCCGTCGGCGTGGATCAAGAATCGCGAAAGTCGGCGGCCGAAAGTTTCGTTGACATAGAGCCAGCCGCCATGTTCGGCGACTTCGTTGGTGTAGCCCAGCCCGTCGGCCACGATGCGCGCGCCACGCGCATCGACACGCACGATGAAGCCGTCGGCCACGCCTTTGCGGTAACCCAGCGCGCGGGGTGACAGGCGGGTGCTCACGGTTATCCAGAAGCCGCCATCGGCACCACGCAGCACGAAGTTCGTCGGCGGCAGGCTGATCTTGCCGACGTCGAGCAACCAAGGTTCTGCCTGGCCGGTGCGCTTGAGCCTGAAAACGCCACCTTCACCATCGCCCAGGTGCGCGAGCAAAAACGAGCCGTCGTCCAGCAAGGCGATGCCGTTGGGCTTGAGCACCAGGCCGCCAGGCCCGCTGGCGGTGTACAGCGCTGCGGTGCCATCGAGGCGCAGGTGGTGAACACCGCCGCGCCAGTCGGCCGTGAAGATATCGCCGGCTCGCGTGGTGAGCACACATTCCGGGCGCACCAGGCCATGGCCGACGCCACCGAGCAGGCGCGCATCGGGGTGCAAAACCGGGCTCTGCGCAGGCTGCGATGGTGCCAGCGGGTGTTTCGAAAGGCTCATTAATGCATACGCTAACGCATGCAATGATTGTCGTCCAGCGGTTTTGCGCAAGCCGGCGGCAGCGGCGCCGCCGACGCTGCTGCGGCCCTGCGGCCGCAGTTCAGCCCGAGCGCCGCAGCAACTCGACGTTGGCGATGCCGGCCAGCGTGGCCACCAGCGACCCGATGAGATGCGCGCCGATCGCAGCGCTGGCCAGCAGCAGCCGGCCCTACTGCAGGAGCAGCACGACTTCGGCCAAGAAGGTCGAGAAGGTCGTCAGCCCGCCGAGAAAACCGGTGATCACAAACAGGCGCCACTCGTCCGGCCAGCCCGGTTGTTGAGCAAACAGCGCCACCGCGACGCCGACGAGATAACCGCCGACCACAATGGCGATCAAGGTGCCCGGCGGGATCGACGGGAAGAGGTGGTTCAGCCCGGCGCTCAAGGCCCAGCGCAGCAGCGCGCCATCGAGGCACCAGCGCAGACCGCGGCGATGCCGGGCCGCAGGGCTTGCAGGCTGCTCGGGCTCATCGCTCGATTGTCGGCGGCCGCCTTCGGTACCATCCGCGGCGGCAAACAAACGGGAGCAGGGCGCGA
>JANOKR010000433.1:0-5831 GCA_031419315.1 Betaproteobacteria bacterium | reverse complement strand
CATGCGCTTGACCTGGTGGTATTTGCCTTCAGTCAGGGTCAGCCGCAGGGTGTGTGCGCCCGCGTTGTTGGGGGTCGGTTCACAAGCCGCAGCGCGCACCAGCACCGGCTCGTCGTCGAGCACCACGCCGTCGAGCAAGGCCCGCAGCTGGCGCTCGTCGACGGCGTGTTTGCAGGTCACCTCATAAACCTTGGGCACATGTTTTTTGGGCGATGTCAGCCGGTGGATCAGGGCGCCGTCGTCGGTCAGCAGCAGCAGCCCGGTGGTGTCTTCGTCGAGCCGGCCGACCGGCTGAACACCACGCAAGCGCAGTGGCATCGGCAGCAGGCTCATCACGCTCGGATGGTGCTTCGGTTTGGCCGAACATTCGTAACCCGCCGGTTTGTGCAGCAGCACCAGTGCGTGTTCGCGCCAGGGCCAGTCGCGGCCGTCGACGTTGAAGACCAGGCCCTCGGTGTCGAAGATTTCCTCGGGGTCGTCGCAGACCCGGCCAGCCACCGAGACGATGCCCGAGACGACACGCGACTCACATTCGCGGCGCGAGCCGAAGCCCTGCCCGTAGAGCACCGCGGCAAGGCCGATGCGGCCACCGCGGACGGCTTTTTTTGCATTTGACATCGGGCCGGCTTCAGTCGTGGAACTCGAGCACGACGATGCGGTTTTCGCGCGCCGGCCAGGCGCCGCCGAGGGTCGGCGCCGAGAACAGTGCATGGCGGCGGATCATCGTGGCAGGTCCCGCGCCGCCGGCAATGGCGGATCGGCGAGCCCGGTGGCGGCCCAGACCGCATTGCGGATCGCGCGCGACACGACTTCGGCGGCCATCGCGCCGAGTGCGCTCATGTCGCCGGCCAAGCCGGCGCTGCCGGTGGCCAGCGCAAACAGCGTATCGCCGTCGTTGACCGAGATCGGGTTGATCGCACGCGACAAGCCGTGGTGGGCCAGCGAAGCAAGTTTGTTTGCCGCTGTTTTGGAAAGTTGGGCATCGGTGGCGACGACGCCGATCGTCGTTGCTGACCCCACCGCGCCGGCCATCGTGTTGCTCATCGTGTCGTTGATCCGCGCCGGCCCTGTGCCCGCGAGCAGCGCGTCGAGGCTGCGCAGCAGCGATTGGCCGTCGGCGCTGCGCAAGCCGGCGATAACCTGGCCGTCGGCATCGATGATGTCGCCGATCGCATTCACGGCGACCAGCGCGGCGACGGTGATCGCGCCGACACGCAGCGATGCCGACCCGATGCCGCCTTTCATGGCGCGCTGGATGCCAAAGAGTTTGCCGACGCTGGCGCCGGCGCCAGCGCCGACGCTGCCTTGGGCGACGGGGTCGGCGGTGGCCGCGGCAGAGGCCGCATAACCGGCCGCGGCATCGGGGCGCAGGGTCGCGTCGCCGAGCCAGAGGTCGAAGAGCACCGCGGCCGGCACGATCGGGACCCGGATCGATGCTGGCGCAGGGTCACCCGCTGATCCGGCCCGCTGCGCCGGGCCGACGACGAGCCCATGGCCGTTTTCGTCGAGCCAGCGCATCACGCCGCCGGCGGCGTCGAGGCCAAAGGCGCTGCCGCCAGTGAGCAGCAGCGCATGCACCTTGTCGACGACATTTTCCGACCTCAGCAGATCAGTTTCGCGGGTGCCCGGTGCGCCGCCACGGACATCAACACCGCAGACCACGCCCGCTTCGCAGCGTACGACGGTGCAGCCGGTCGGCCGGCGGGCGTCGGTGAAATGGCCGACCTTGAGGCCGGCGATATCGGTCAGGCTGCCGGGATATTGCATGCCGGCGATTGTGGCTGCTGACGTGGCTGCTGTAACGTGGCTGCTGGCGCGGCGGCTGCCCGGCGCACCGACTTCGCTGCCGCGCTCATGGCGCCGCGGCGACATGCCGGCGCAACAACGCCGCCAGGTCGTCCATCAGATAGGGTTTGGCCAGGTGGTCGTCCATGCCGGCATCGATGCAGGCTTGGCGGTCTTCGTCGGCGGCGTTGGCGGTGACGCCGATGATCGGCAGGCGCTGGCCGGTTTCTGCGGCGCGCCAGCGCCGGGTGGCTTCCCAACCGTCCAGCCGCGGCATATGGCAGTCCATCAAGACGGCGCTGTAGTGCGACTTGGCCATCGCGTCCAGTGCCTGCTGACCGTCGGCGGCGACGTCGGTTTTCACGCCGAGCAGATGCAGCATGCTGCGCGCGACGAGGGCGTTGACCTCGTTGTCGTCGACGACCAGCACGCGGCCGATGGCGATCGGCGCCAGGCTGCTTGGCGGGTCACGTTTCTTTTCCCGCGGCGGCAGCGTGACGTCCGCCGCGGCGGGGCCCAACTCGGCCGGCTGGGTGGCTGCGACGCGCGCGCCTCGGGCGGGGTCGGCCGGCGCTTCGCGCACCAGCAGCGTGAAGCTGAAAACGCTGCCCACGCCGGGTGTCGACACACAGCTCACGTCGCCGCCCATCGCCCGCGCGAGCCGGCGCGAAATCGTCAAACCCAGGCCGGTGCCTGGCAGCGCGCCGAGTTGCGTGCCTTGCTCGAAGGCTTCGAAGATGCGTCCGATCTGCTCTGGCGCGATGCCCGGCCCGCTGTCGTGCACGTCAAAGCGCAGCAGGCCCGGGGCCGGCGCCTTGACCTCGAGCAAGACCTCGCCGCGCGCGGTGAATTTGATCGCGTTGCCGAGCAGGTTGTGCAGCACCTGCTTGATGCGCGACGGGTCACCGACGGCACGCCGCGGCATACCGGGGGCATGCACCACGCGCAGGCGCAGGGCGCGATCGTTGGCCATGCCCGACTGCAACTCGGCGACTTCGCCGACCACCTCCTTGATCACAAACTCGGTCTGCTCGATGACAAGCTTGTCGAACTCGATGCGCGAGAGGTCGAGCAGGTCGCCGATGACGCGGTTCAGGTGCCGTGCCGAGCGCTGCACGATCTCGATGCGGCGGCGCTGCTTGGGCTCGCGGGATTCGGCGTGCATGACCTGCGCCACGCCCAGGATGCCATTCAGCGGCGTGCGCATTTCGTGGCTGACGACGGCCAGAAAGCGGCTCTTGGCCTGGTTGGACAACTGCGCCTGGGCAAGCGCGCGTGAACGCTCTTCGGCAATGACGGCGTTTTCGAAACGCAGCCGCAGCGTCAGGACATGGCGGTCGTGGCTGCGCCTGGCTTCGGACAACAACACGCCGAGATAGATGCACGTCGATACCGCGATCGCGATGCCTGCGATGCTGCCGTCGAACAAGAAGTAGAGCGCCATCGGCGCCAGCGTGGCGAGCGTGAATATCAGCGTCGACGGCAGGTGACTGATGGTGGTGTAAACGCCGATCGACGAGACCCCCACCAGGCCGGCCATCAACAACGAAAACGACAGCCCCGATGCGTGCGGGCCAAAGGCCACCAGCATCGCCGACCAGCTCAGCGCATCGACGCTCATCAGGAGTTGGTAACGCCCGGTCCAGTAGCGGATTCTCTTGCGCCGCGACGGGTCGGCGCTGAAGCGGCGGGTGTCGGTGGCGCGCCAGACACCGAGCAGCAATTTGAGCGCGAACCACAGGCCGGCCGCCAACATCGGCACGAAGGAGCTCACCAGCGCTGCGATCACCGCGGCGAAGCCCACCCCCGCCCAGACCGACGGCGGCGTGGCGAGGTACATCGCCTCGATCAGCTCAAAACGAATCTGCTCGTTGACATCGCCGCTGAGGCCGCTCGCGACTTCGGCGCCGGTGCCGGCCTGGCGGCCGGAGTCAGGCAGACGCATCGGGCAAACCTCCGAGGCGCGCCTGCAGCCGGTGAGCAGCGCTCGATTCGGCGTTTCGGGTGCAGCGGCCCGGTCTTGATTTGTGCATGTCGTCACTGTAGCGGCATCGTATTGGCTGCCTGGTCAAGTCACACCGGCTGCCGGCCCTTAGACTGCGGCGCCGCCCAAGCTACGGCGACTTTGAAGAACCATGCCCAATTCGAATTCTGGCCATGAGGTGATGCTGAAGGTCGACGCGCCGACCGTTGTGCGGGCGCTGACTGCCGGTGCGATCGGCCTCGCGCTGGCGCATGTCGGGGTTCACCTGACCAGTGCAGGGCTCGGCGTGAGGTCGATCGAGACCTCGGGTTTGCGGCGGTTTTTCGACCTGGGTGCCGAGGCCAACCTGCCAACGTTTTTTGCAGCACTATTGTTGTTGCTCGTCGCGGCGCTTCTGGTTGTTGTCGCGCTCGGCGAAAGCCAGCGCCAGGGGCGCGATCGCCGGCACTGGTGGGGTCTGGCGATCGGGCTGCTGTTCTTGAGCTTCGACGAGGCGGCGATGATCCACGACGGGCTTGTCGGCCCGGCGCTGACCCAGTGGTTGGGCCGCGGCGACGGGGTTCTTCACTTCAACTGGTACAAGCTTTACCTGCCCGCGGCGGTGTTGCTCGCGCTGGTCTACGTGCCGTTCCTGCAGCGCCTGCCGCGCCAGACCGCGCTGCGCTTTTTTGTCGCCGCGGGTGTTTTTGTCGGCGGTGCGGTTGGTTTCGAAATGCTCGAGGCCTACCTGACCAGCCACCAGCTCAAGGGCATCAACCTGGTGCGCCTGTTCGAGGAGAGCGCCGAGATGCTCGGTGCCGTGCTCGCGGTGCGGGCGCTGCTGCTGCACCTGGCGGCTGACGACGTCACTTTTCGCGTGGTATTCACCGCGCGCCGGGCTGGGTCGGGCAAATAGCCGGGCGAATCGTCAGCCAAATCGTCAGGCAAAAACACCCGCCGTATCCTGCATTCGCGTGCTGACCTCGCCGAGGTGATGCAGCGTATCGCCAAAGCTCATCTCGAGCATCGTCAGGCGCTTGAAATAGTGGCTCGCGATGTACTCGTCGGTGACGCCGATGCCGCCGTGCAGTTGGATGCACTGCTGGCCGATAAACCGCATCGACTGGCCCAGCTGGACCTTGGCCTGCGACAGCGCACGCCGCCGCGCGGGGGTTGCATCGCCGAGTTTGAGGCTCGCAAAATAGCTCATCGAGCGGCCCAGTTCGAGTTGCATCTTGACGTCGGCGACGCGGTGGCGCAGCGCCTGAAAACTTGCCAGCGTGGCGCCGAACTGCTTGCGCGTATTCATGTACTCGACGGTGATCGCCACCAGCCGGTCCATCAAGCCGACGGCTTCGGCGCAGGCCGCGGCGATGCCGACATCGGCAGCAAACTCGAGCAGCGCACCGCCGTCGGTGGTGATCAACGTGGCCGGCGCATTTGCAAGCTGCAGCTCGGCCGCGCGCGCGCCGTCCTGCGTCGGGTAGCCGCGCACCGAGACGCCGCTGGCAGCGCGTTCGACGACAAACAGGCCGATGCCGGCAACATCATCGTCGGCACCGCTGATGCGCGCCGGCACGATGAAGGCGTCGGCTTCGTCGCCGGCCGGCACCACGCTCTTGGCGCCGCTGATCACGTAGCCGCTGCCGGATTCAAGCGCACGCGTGGTCACCTGATGCAGCCGGTAGCGCGCAACGCGTTCCTGGTGCGCCAGCACGACCAGCACCTCGCCGCTGGCCACGCGCGGCAGCCAGGCGGCTTGCAGCGCTGCGGGTGCAGCGCTGAGCAGGGTCGGTGCGATCAACGCGCCAGCGGCGTAGGGCGCGTTGACGAGGCCGCGGCCGAGCTCTTCCATCACGACCATCGCCTCGACCGCGCCGCTGCTTTGTGCGTTGGCCATGCCACCATGGGCCTCGGCAATCGCAACACCAGCCAGGCCGAGGTCGGCCAGTTCGCGGTAGACCTCGCGGGTGCGCCCGCCGGCCTTGGCGATGCCATGCCGGCGTTCGAATGAAAAGCCTTTTTCGACCCAGCGCGCGACCGCATCACGCAGCGAAACCTGGTCGTCGGAAAATTCAAAGTC
>JANOKR010000432.1:0-5911 GCA_031419315.1 Betaproteobacteria bacterium | reverse complement strand
CGCGCAGCAGGCTGGCGCCGGCGCCAGCACCGACACCTGCGGCGACGCGCGCACAGACGAGCCAATAGGTGCCGATGTCCTGCGCCTGCACCACCACGCAGGGCAGCGCGTCGGGCGCGCCGGCAGCGGTGAGCTGCACATATTCGGGCCGCACGCCGAGCGTGAAGTCGCCCAGATCGGACAGCGCCGCGCCGGCCAGCGGCAAGCGGTGCCCGGCGACCTCGATGCCCGCCGCGGTGGCGCGTACGGGCAGGAAATTCATGCCCGGCGAGCCGATGAAATTGCCGACAAAAGTATGCCGCGGGCGTTCGAACAATTCCGACGCGGTGCCGATCTGCACCGCGCGGCCGCGGGTCATCACGACGACTTGCTGGGCAAAGGTCAGGGCCTCGAGCTGGTCGTGCGTGACATAGATCAGCGTGAGCTTCAACTCCTGGTGAATCTGCTTGAGCTTGCGTCGCAGTTGCCACTTCAGGTGCGGGTCGATCACGGTCAGCGGCTCGTCGAACAGCACCGCGCTCACGTCTTCGCGCACCAGGCCGCGGCCGAGCGATATTTTCTGTTTGGCATCCGCCGCCAGGCCCGCGGCACGCTGGTCGAGCTGGCCGCTCATGTCGAGCATCTCGGCGATCTTGGCCACCCGCTGCGCGATCTTGGCCGGCGCAACGCCGCGGTTGCGCAAGGGGAAGGCCAGGTTCTCGGCCACCGTCATCGTGTCGTAGATCACCGGGAACTGGAACACCTGGGCGATATTGCGTTGCTGCGGTGTCTGCCGGGTGACGTCCAGACCGTCGAAGGTGAGGCCGCCCTGCGACGGTGTGACCAGGCCCGAGACGATATTCAGCAGCGTCGTCTTGCCACAGCCCGAGGGCCCGAGCAAGGCATAAGCGCCGCCGTCCTCGAAGCTCATCTTCAGCGGCAGCAACGCGTAGTCCTCGTCGCGCTGCGGGTTGGCGCGGTAGGCATGGGCCAGGTCGAGGTCGATGCGGGCCATGTCAATTTCGTTCCGTGGCCGCGGTGCTTGCTTCTGCCGCGGTGACGAGCAGGTCGCCGCGGGCGTCGAAGAGATAAACCTGCGCGGTCGCGAAGTGCAACGCGATCGGCGCGCCCAGCGTGAAGGCATGCACCCCGGGCATCTGGGCCACCAGCTCGCCGATCGGCGTCTGCACATGCACAAAGGTGTCGGAGCCCGAGATCTCGGCCAGCTCGACGCTGCCGGCCAGGCTCGTATCACCCGGCCGCGCGGCCAGGCGCAATGCGCTGGCGCGGATGCCCACCGTCAAGTCCGCGCTGCCGGCCGCGGCGCTTGAGCGCGGCAGGCTCAGCCCGAGCACCAGGCCCGAGGGCAGCACCACACCGCCCGGTGCCACCTGGGCCGCGATCAGGTTCATCGGCGGGTCGCTGAAAGCACGCGCGACACGGATCGACTGCGGCCGGTGGAAGACCTCGGCCGTGGGGCCGTACTGGAGCAGTTCACCAGCGTCCAACACGGCGGTATAACCGCCGAGAAGCAGCGCCTCGGTCGGCTCGGTTGTGGCGTAGACGACGGTCGATTCGCCGCTGGCAAAAAGCGCCGACAGCTCGTCGCGCAGCTCTTCGCGCAGCTTGTAGTCCAGGTTCACCAGCGGCTCGTCGAGCAGCATCAATGGTGCCTGTTTGGCCAGCGCGCGCGCCAGCGCCACGCGCTGCTGCTGGCCGCCCGACAGCTCGGCCGGCAGGCGCTCCAGGAAGGGCTCGATATGCAGCTTGTTGGCGAGTTCGGCAACCCGGGCGTCGATCGCGGCACGTTCCAAAACGCCGCGTAGTTTCAAGGGGCTGGCGATATTCGCGGCCACCGTCAGTGACGGGTAGTTGATGAACTGCTGATAGACCATCGCGACATTGCGCTGGCGCACCGGCATGCCGGTGACGTCCTGCCCGTCGGCGAACACGCGCCCAGCGCTGGGTACATCCAGGCCCGCCATCAGGCGCATCAGCGTGGTCTTGCCGGCCTGCGTGGCGCCAAGCAGCACGGTCACCGCCAGCGGCACCAGTGTCAGGTCGATCGGATGCAGGTGTGTCGCAGCGCCGACCCGCTGTTCGATGCCCTTGAGCATCAACTCCATGCGATCTCCTGGGCGGCGCGTGGGCGCGCGATTTGGGGGCAGGCTTCTTGGGTCGGTGTCACGGCTGCGGATTGATGTTCGATTTCAAATCTATTGTGTTCGTGCGACTTTCGCTTTAAAGCCGAACAAACCCTGATGAGCGTTCGTCTGCGCGCGTTTAGATTCGCTTGCCATGAATCACAGCCCGCGTCAACTTGAGCTCGTCGACGAAGTGCGGCGCCAGCGCAGCGTCTCGGTCGAGGCCCTGGCCGAGCGCTTTGGTGTCACCCTGCAAACCGTGCGGCGCGACGTGCGCCTGCTCGTTGAGGCCGGCTTGCTGGCACGTTTTCACGGCGGTGTGCGCCTGCCGAGCTCGACCACCGAGAACATCGCCTACCGCCAACGCCAGCAGCTCAACGATGGCGCCAAGGCGAGCATTGCGCGTGCGGTCGCCAAGGCGGTGCCCAACGGTTGTTCACTGAGCATCAATATCGGCACCACGACCGAGGCCATCGCGCGCGAGCTGCTCGGCCACAAGGGCTTGCGCGTGATCACCAACAACCTCAACGTGGCGGCGATCCTGTCGGGCAACCCCGACTGCGAGCTGATCGTCGCCGGTGGTCTGGTGCGCGCGCGCGACCGCGGCATCGTCGGCGAGGTGACGGTCGATTTCATCGCCCAGTTCAAGGTCGACATCGCGCTCATCGGCATTTCCGGGATCGAGGCCGATGGCAGCCTGCGCGACTACGACTACCGCGAAGTCAAGGTCTCACGCGCCATCATCGAACATTCACGCCAGGTCTGGCTGGCCGCTGACCACAGCAAGTTCAATCGCCCGGCGATGGTCGAAGTCGGCCGGCTGGGCCAGGTCGACATGCTCTTCACCGACCTCGCACCACCGCCGCCATTTCCCAAGCTGCTGGCCGATGCCGGCGCGCAGCTCGTGACTTGCGAGATATCGACCTGAAGCGCCGACCTGAAACGCCGCTTTTGGGGCCCCCGACCGCAGCGCAGCATCAGGTGCGCCAGACCCGCGGCGGGTTCGGCGCCAGGCCCCAGGCCTGCAATCGCCAGGCGGCGCGCACCGCGGCAAGCAACTGCAAGGCCGGTTCGATGCGCTGCGCCAGCACACGCACGATCACCAGGCCGGGCTGCGGCGATGTTGCGCCGGCAAGCAACACGGCGTTGTTGTGGTGGCGATCTTCAGCGCCGGGCTTGACGGCAAGCGCCGCCGCAAGCGCCGCCGCAGCCGCCGTCGCAATCGCATCGCGTGCAACTTCAAGCAGGGAATCGCGGCCGGTACTCGACAGCGCTACACCGGTGGCGAACCACGCGGTGCCGAGGACCCGATGTCCGGCCAGCCCGACCGGGCCGTCGAGCAGCGCGACATCGCCGGCATCGATGCGGCCGCGCTCGAGCCAATGCCCCGGCCACTCGAGATGCTGCTCGAACGAGCCACGATCGAAGGTTTCACCCGATGCCGGCAGGCCCAGCGCGAGCAGGTCCCAGCCGATCATCTGCGCGCCGCGGTCGAGCGAGAAGCGGACGCGGTTGACGGCCCGGCAGCCGGGGTGCGCGATGGCCTCCAGCGGCAGCCATTCGAGCCGCGCGCCAGCGGCCAGCGTGAGGGTCGCTTGCTGCACCGCCAAGGCGCCGTCGCTGCGATAAAAACGCGTCGCGCCGGGGGTTGTGATGACGGCACGCGTGCCGGCATCGAGCCGCGCGTCGAGCCGCAATTCATCACCACCGACAACCCCGCCGGGCGGGTGCACGACGACGTGATGGCAAATGCCCGGGCCTTCGGGATAGAGGCGCTGCAAGACGCGCAGCGGGCCTTCGTGGCGGTCGAAAGAAATCGTTCTTGCGTCGGGCCCGCTGCCATCGAGTTGGTAGTGCAGTCGCAGGTGCGCGCGCCAGCCGGCGGGCGCCGCCGCCGGGGGCGTCACTGGCGCCATCACTTGCAGATCAAGTCGCCTGCGAGCCGCGATGGGCCCAGCCGGTGGTGCGTTTTTCGACCCACGAAAACAGCTCGTACATCGCCATCGCCATCGCGCCAATCGTGACCAGCCCGGCAAACGCCAGCGGCATGCGCTGCTGGCTGCCAGCGGTCTGCATCAGGTAGCCGATGCCGGAGTCGCCGGCGGTCATTTCGGCGAGCACGGTGCCGACAAAAGCCAGCGTGATGGCGACTTTGAGCGAGGCGTAAAAGTAGGGCATCGATCGTGGCAGGCCGACCTTGACCAGCACGTCCCAGCGTTTGGCGCCAAGCACCCGCAGCACGTCTTCGAGTTCAGGCTCCAGCGTCGCCAGCCCGGTGGCGATATTCACCGTGATCGGAAAGAACGAAATCAAAAACGCGGTCAACACGCCGGGCCCCAGGCCAATGCCAAACCAGACCACCAGGATCGGCACCACCGCGGCTTTGGGCACCGCGTTGAATGCGATCATCAGCGGGTACAAGGCGGTGTAGGCCAGGCGCGAGCTGCCGATCAAAAAACCGAGCATCACACCGACGACGATCGAGATGCCAAAGCCGATCATCGTGACCACGAAGGTCTTCCACGCGGCTTCGAGCAGCGGCCCCTTTACCTCGGCAAACTGCACCGCGATCTGCCACGGGCTGGGGAAGATGAATTCCGGGATGCTGAATGCGACCACGATCAACTGCCACAGCAGCAGAGCCGCGGCGAGCACGATCAGCGGCGACCAGCGTTCGACGTTTTTGCTGATCTTCATGACGACACCACCGCGGTTTTGATCTGGCGAATCGCGCCGATATGGCCACGCAGCTCGTGCACGATGTCGGTGAACTGCGGCGTGTAGGTCACCTCGAGGTCACGCGGCCGCGGCAGGTCGATATCGCGCTGCACGACAAAGCGCCCCGGGCTCTTGCTCATGACATACACCTTGTCGGCGAGAAAAACACTTTCGCGCAGATCGTGGGTGACGAGGATGACGTTGAATTTTTGCGCCGCGTGCAGGTCGCGCAGCGCGCACCACAACTCTTCGCGGGTGAAGGCATCCAGCGCGCCGAAGGGCTCATCCAGCAGCAACATCTTCGGCTCGTGCACCAGCGCGCGGCAGATGCTGGCGCGTTGCTGCATGCCGCCCGACAACTGCCACGGAAACTTGTCCTCGTAGCCACCCAGGCCGACACTCTGCAGCAGCGCGCGTGCCTTGGCTTCGTATTCCTTGCGCTTGCGCTTGAAAGACGAGCGGTAGGGCTCGACAATTTCCAGCGGCAGCAGCACGTTGTCGACCGTCGTGCGCCAGGGCAGCAGGCTCGGCGCCTGGAACGACATGCCGCTGATCTTGAGCGGCCCGGTGACCGGCGCACCATCGATATGGATCGAGCCCTTGCTCGGCATCTTCAGCCCGGTGGTGAGTTTCATGAAGGTCGACTTGCCGCAGCCCGATGGCCCGACGATGGCGATGAATTCACCTTGCGTGACCTGCAGCGAAATGTCCTCGACCGCGAAGTGCCCTTCGGCAAGCAACTCGTCGTTGTAAGCGAGCCAGACGTTTTGAAAGTCGACGAAGGGTCTCATGGGTATGGCTCCGGTGCGATTCTTCAGATCATTGTTTGCGCAGTGTGACGCCGCGATCATCGTGTCCGGGCTCGTTGGTTTTTGGACTTGGGCTGACTCAACGCGTGCTGCTCGGGCTGCGGCGCGGGCCCGAGGGCGGTGCGCCGCAGGGGCTCCGAGTGCTTGCCCTTCGCTGCGCTGCGGGTGCCCTGCGATGCTCGGTCTTCTGGCCGGTGGCCGAACTCACTTCGCTCGCTGCGCTCACTACGCTCAAACAGTCGGCCACCAGTCAGAGCACGA